>DATFFJ010000196.1:0-15139 GCA_035250065.1 Aeromicrobium sp.
AGCACGTGCGTGATGCCCATCAGCGCGTCGTCGGTCGGGTTCGTCAGGGTGTAGAGCGGATGACCGTTGGCGCGGACGATCACGAAGTCCTGCACATTCTCGGCGCCGAACGTGATCTCACCGCGGACGAGGTCGGTGAAGGTCCAATCCTTGGCCGGCATCTTGAACCGGATGACGGGCGTGCGCCCCTCGGCCTCGTAGGCCGCCTGCTGCTCAGGCGTCAGCTCCCGGTGAAGCCCGTCGTAGCCGCTCGGACGGCCCTCGGCGCGGGCCCGCTCGCGACGCTCTGCGAGCTCGTCCTCGGTGTCATAGGCCTTGTAAGCGAGGCCGGCATCCAGCAGCCGCTGGGCAACGTCGGCGTAGATGTCCATGCGTTCGCTCTGCCGGTACGGGCCGTTCGGGCCACCGACCTCGACCCCCTCGTCCCAGTCCAGGCCGAGCCAGCGCATGACATCGACGAGCAGGTCGTAGGACTCCTCCGAATCCCGCGCCGCGTCGGTGTCCTCGATGCGGAAGACGAAGCGACCGCCGTGGTGCCGGGCGAACGCCCAGCTGAACAGCGCCGTGCGGGCCATGCCGACGTGGGGGTTGCCGGTCGGCGACGGACAGAACCGCGCGACCACCTGTTTGGTCACGCCGCCACCACCCGGTTCTGCAAGGTGCCGATGCCGTCGATGCTCACCGTCACATCGTCACCGGGCTCGAGTGTGCCGACGCCGGCGGGCGTACCGGTGAGGACGACGTCGCCGGGCAGCAGCGTCGTGAAGGCGGTGATGTATTCAATGATGGCCGGGACCTGCCACGTCATGTCGCCGGTGTTGCCGCGCTGGAGGACCTCGCCGTTGACGGCGGTGGTGATGTTCTGGTTGGCCGAGTCCAGGGTGGTCTCGATCCACGGCCCGAGCGGACAGAAGGTGTCCGAGCCCTTGGCGCGGGCCCACTGGTTGTCCTTGACCTGCAAGTCCCGCGCACTCACGTCGTTGGCGATCGTGTAGCCGAAGATGACTTTCTCGGCATCGGCCGCGGGCACGTCCTTGCAGATGCGACCGATGACGATGGCCAGCTCGCCCTCGAACGAGATGTCGTTCGTGTAGGAGGGGCGAATGATCGCGTCGCCCGGGCCCACCACCGCCGTGTTCGGCTTGAGGAAGACCAGCGGCTCGTCCGGTACCTTGCCGTCGCCACCGAGGATGGCCGCCATCTCCAGGGCGTGAGCGGCGTAGTTCTTGCCGACGCAGACGACCTTGCTGCGCGGGATGACGGGCGCGAGCAGGCGCACGTCCTCCAGCGGGATCTTCTGGCCGGTCAACTCGAAGCCGGCATACAGCGGATCGCCTTTGAGGACGGCGATCGTCTCAACACCGTCTTCGGCCCCCACCACACCAAATCGAGGGTCGTCTCCGTCAGCGAATCTGGCTACACGCACGGGCCGAGGTTACCGAGCGCCCGAAGCGCTTGCGCTTCGAGGCCGAGTGGCCGACGGCCCGTTGACGAGCGAAGCGAGGCGCACGGGCCGAGGCTATCGACCGCGTATGAGTACCGTGGCACCCATGTCCACGTTCGACCGCGCGACGCGCGTGCTGCTGGGGCTGTTGGGGACCGCGTTCGTCGTCTCCGTGGTCCATTACATCGACAACGTCGTGAACTATGCCGACTATCCGGCACCCGAGCCGGGTGCCCTGCTGGCTCCGACAGCGGTCGTGATCGCCGCGGCGTGGTTCGTGTTCACTGCAGCCGCACTCGGCGGGCTGTGGCTCTGGTTCCGGCGGAGCATCATAGGCGCGGCTTTGGCGTTCGCCAGCTACTCGATCAGCGGACTGATCGGGATCGGGCACTACACCGTCGCCGGAGCAATCGGGATGCCGTGGTGGCGACACACGCACGTCGTCGTCGACATCCTCTGTGGCATCGCCGTGCTCGGGTTCGCCGTGTGGGCCATCGTGCGGCGCGACGCCCTGCGAGCCTCGTCCTACGCCGAGCCGTAACGGCGTGTCCGCCGGGCGTACTCCTCAACAGCAGCCCAGAGGTGCGTGCGGTCGACGTCCGGCCACGGCACATCGGTGAAGACGAGTTCGGCGTACGCCGACTGCCACAGCAGGAAGTTACTGATGCGCTGCTCCCCCGATGTCCTCCAGAACAGGTCGACGTCCGGTAGGTCCGGCTCGTCCAGATAGCGCGCGAACGTTCGCTCGGTGACCCGATCCGGATCGACTCGGCCCGCCTCCACGTCGCGGGCCAGGGCAGAGGCTGCATCCGCAAGCTCGGCGCGTCCGCCGTAGTTGACCGCCATCGTCAAGGTCATGACCTTGTTGCGCTTGGTCATCTCCTCGCCGAGTTCCAGTTCCTTGATGACGCTGCGCCACAGCCGCGGCCGCCGTCCGGCCCAGCGAACCCGAACGCCCAGCTCGTTCATCTGGTCTCTGCGGCGACGCAGGACGTCGCGGTTGAAGCCCATCAGGAAACGGACTTCCTCCGGTGAGCGGCTCCAGTTCTCGGTCGAGAAGGCGTACGCCGTCACGGCCTCGATACCGAGCTCGATCGCGCCCTCCACAACGTCGAACAAGGCCGTCTCGCCGGCGGCGTGACCCGCAGTACGCGGCAGGCCACGCGCCTTGGCCCAACGACCGTTGCCATCCATGACGATCGCGACGTGTCGAGGGATCTGCGCCTTCGGCAGGTCTGGTGGCTTCGCGCCGCTGGCATGCGGGGTGGGCGGACGCGGCTTCATCCGCTCATCCTCCCGCACCCTTGCCATGCGGCACGGTCAGGCGCGAATGATGGCGAGGACAGCGTCCCGGATGGAGGCCATGACGTCCTCGCTTGCACCCTCGACGTTGAGCCGCAGCAGTGGCTCAGTGTTGGACGGTCGCACGTTGAACCAGCCGTCCTCGACGTCGACAGTCAGTCCGTCGAGCCGGTCCTGCGGTCGGTCGGTGTACGCATCGGCAACTCGCTCGATGACGGCCTGGACGTCGTCGACCTTCGAATTGATCTCACCTGAGGCGACGTACCGACTGAACTCTGCCATCAGTTCCGACAGCGGGCGGTCCCGTTCGCCCAACGCACCGAGCACATGGAGCGCCGCCAGCATTCCGGAGTCGGCGAGATAGAAGTCACGGAAGTAGAAGTGCCCGGAATGCTCACCGCCAAAGACGGCGCCGGTCCGACCCATCTCGGCCTTGATCAGCGAGTGGCCCACCGGCGTCCGTACGGCGGTGCCGCCGCGCTCGTCGACGATCTCCGGCACGGCCTTGGAGGTGATGACGTTGTACAGGATCGTGGCGCCCGGTTCGACGGCGAGGGCGCGGGTGGCGATGAGTGCCGTGATCGCCGACGGAGCGACGACGTCACCCTTCTCGTCGATGACGAAGCAGCGGTCCGCGTCGCCGTCAAACGCCAAGCCGATGTCGGCGCCGTGCTCCCGCACGGCTGCCTGCAGGTCAACCAGCGTGGTGTGATCGAGCGGGTTCGCCTCGTGATTCGGGAACGTCCCATCCAACTCGAGATAGAGCGGGATGACCTCGATGTCGTTGCCGGCGGCCCGCAGTGCGTCGAACACCGGCGGAACCGTGTGGCCTGCCATCCCGTTGCCGGCGTCGACGGCGACCTTCAGCGGGCGCCCATGCACCGGGGCGATGCGCAGCAGCGTCTCGACATAGGACGCCAGGAAGTCGACTGACTCGAGGGAGCCCGTTGGCGCTCCCGGCTCCGTGTCGAGAAGCTCACTGGCCGCCTCCGCCATCGCGCGGAGCCCGGTGTCGATGCCGATCGGGCGAGCGCCGGCGCGGCACATCTTCAGGCCGTTGTCACCCGGCGGGTTGTGGCTGGCCGTGACCATGACGCCCGGCAGGTCGAGTACGCCGGAGGCGCAGTACAGCATGTCGGTCGACGCCAGCCCGATGTCGACGACATCGGCACCGCGCGACCGGATGCCGTCGGCGATGGCACCGGCGATCTCCGGGGATGAGGTGCGCATGTCGCGCCCGATGACGGCCTTCGTGCTGCCGACCTCGTCGATGAACGCGGCGCCGAGAGCACGCGCCAGCGTCGCGTCGAGTTGTTCAGGTGAGCGGCCACGGACGTCATACGCCTTGACCACTGCCGCAAGGCGTGGATGCATGGAGAAACTCGCTAAAGGTTGGTGTCAGAGGTCGGTGTCGGTCTTCACCAGCCGCAAGACCGGAGTCTCACCCGGGGTGGGCGGAATCGGTCGGCCGGCTTCGCGCACGGCATCGGCCAGCGCGAGGAGGTCGTCATGGGTCGGAGCAGGTGCTGCAAGGTCCGGCGCCAACCGCAGGATGTTCCATCCGCGCGGAGCAGACAGACGCTCGGAGTGGTCGGCGCAGAGGTCGTAGGCGTGCGGTTCGGCATAGGTGGCCAGCGGTCCGAGCACCGCGGTCTGCTCGGCGTAGACGTAGGTCAGGGTCGCCACGGCTGTTGATGAACACGCGGCTCGCGTGCATCGACGAGAAGCTGCCACGGTTTGAGGGTAACGCCCGGTTGAGCGCGCCAATCATCAACACTCCGCTTGGGGCGCCTAGGCTTCACCGCATGGACCCGCAGGACGCACACGAGCCGCAGCTCGCGCACGCACTCTCCTCGCCGCGCGTCCGCATGGCTCATCTCGAGGGGGTCGTCACCGGTCCACGGGCGGGACGGATGCGGGATCGGCGCGGACGGGGAGCACGCGGCCCGCTCGCACTGCCTGGACCGCTATCGCCGCAGAGCGTGCCGGCCCACGTCAACCCGCGCGAGGACTTCGACGGCTTGGTCAGCGCGATCCTCGCAACGCTCGCCAAGCACTTCGAAGCCGAGCCCGGCCGCGTCGAGGTTGTCACCGAGGAGGCACCACTCCTGCCGGACGGCTGGACTGATGCGGTGCCGACCAGTGCCCTGGTTCGCGGTACCAGCACCGATTCGGGGACAGCTCGCATCGTGCTGTACCGGTTGCCTTTGACCAAGCGGTGCGGCTCCCGCCGTGAAGTGGAAGACAGCACCTGGGACGTCCTCCTGAATCGGCTGGCCGAAGTCTGGGAGATGTCACCCGACGACATCGATCCCCGTGGCTAAGAGCCGCACACATGCGCACCGCGGCTGAAAGCCGCTCACATGTGCACCGCCGCTGAAAGCGGCACGTTCGGTACTGCGGGCTAGCCCACCAGCCGGACGTCCGGACCCAGAACCCGTACCGGTGCAGCTTCCAGAGGTATGACCGCGATGTCCTCGTCTTTGCGGAAGGTCGCGGATCCAACGACGTCGCCTGTGGGTTCGACGACGACGTACGCCAGTCGATCCGAGTCGGTCAGGCTGGTCAAGGCCACCGTGGACGTGCTGCCGGCGGGAACCTCATGTCGTTCGACCGCGAGCTGCTTCATCCCCGCGTCGAATCCCTTGACCGTGACCGTCGCCCTGCCCGTGGGCGCCGTCAGCGTGAGCCGCGGCCGCGAGGTCCCACCACCAAGATCGACCGGCACGAGAGCCGGGCCCTCCAGTTGGTGGACCGACCCGATGTACGCGTAGTCGTCCTTCGATTCCGCAACGCGGGCCACGACAGCCACCGGCTGTTCGGACGTGATTCGCAAGGAAAGCCCGTCGGCGCCCAAGCCCGCGGGCAACGGAAGCGCGGTGACGCGGCCAGCCGGGACACGAACAGCCTCCAGGCCGCGCGGCGCGTAGGTACCGCGCCGTCCCAGCACAGACACCGACAGGCGCGAGGTGGTCGAGGACGGGTTGATCACGAGCAACGTCCGGTCGGGCGCTCCGGCCGGCAGGCCGGCCACGATCTGATCGCGTCGCGGCGCGCGCGTCGGCGCGGGGGCCTCAGACCCGCCGGACACCCGGCGTGAGCCGTCGAACGCCGTCACCGCGAATGCTCCGCGCCGCCGCTCCACCCGCACGGCAAGTTCTGGTTCGCCATCGGCCAAGGTGCTCACGTCAAGGGACTTCGACTGCTGCGGCTGGATGACGATGCCTTCGGCCCCGACTTCCTCGATGGGCCCGTCCTCCCCCCACAGGCTGATGTCGGCGACCGCGATGATGTCGGACAGGTTGGTCAGCTCGAGCCGCGACTCGTGCTTCGCACCCGAACCGAGACCGAGGAACCAGCTCTCGTCCACGGTCGGTGGACAGCTGGCGACCATGAGTCCACCGCCGTCGGCTTCACCCGCCGTCGCTGTGAAGAACCCAGCACCGCCGGACCCCCGTCCGGATTGCTCCACGACGGTCGACCGCGTCGTCTTGGTCAGGCGCCACCGGTCGACCTGCTCCAGCTTGGCGACGTGGCCTCCCCCGGGCACACGCACAGCCCTGACCGCGCGGGCCGGCGCGATCTGGCCGGCCGCCACGTTGACGTCGGCCGGGCACGCGTACGCGGCGCGGTGAACTGCGACCGAGCGCGGATCGCGCGCCCCCTCCCTCGGGTCAGGCAGGAAGAACGCGCCGACGAGCAATGCAACGGCCAGCGCCGGCGGTGCGCTTGCGCGGATGCGCATCCACGGTGTGCTCCGGGGAGCCCGGGCCCGGCGCCTCATTGGTCGTCACCCTCGTCCCCCAGCATCGGGAGCGCACGCCGGCGTCGCACCGGTGCCGTGAGCAGGATGGCGGCCAGCCAGGCCGCGACCATGCCGCCGTCCACCAGCCAACGCCACATCGGAGCCTCTCCCGACAGTTCCGCCGGCGTGCCGGGAAGCAGCCACACCCGCGACCGTGGGCTGTCGCTCCCGGCCGGCCGGAGGCCGGGTGCGCCGTCGATGCGTCGGGCGATGCCGGGATCGACCTCCGGTGCGTAAATGGCGCTGATACCTAGATCGGACAGGCTCCGGACGTCCTCGGGCGCCGGCCGAGCGAGCAGCCTGGCCACAGTGGTTTGGAGGGCGTGCGCGCGCTCACGGCTCGGCGTCGCCGCTTCGAGTCCGAGGTACGGGCCCGCGCCGGCGACGACACGTGCATCAGCACCGCGCTCCACCGTGCCGGTGACGACGAGCGTCGACCCGTCATTGGCCGCGATGTAGGCCGGAACGGTGTCCGGAACCGCGTTGACCAGCGGATGATCGGTCCCGCGGATCAGCCACCAGCAGCCCACGCCCACGGGCAGAAGCAGCACGGCCGTGGCCAGTGCGACCAACGCCGCCCGCGGAAGACCCATGACCTCCGGGACGGCGAGCATGACCGCAGTGAGCAGGCCGGCCACCCAGATGACCAGCGGAACGCCGACCCACGCCGCGATGCGAGCCGGTCCGAAAGGCGTGGTGAACGCGATCGAGTTGCCGAGCACAGCAACGGCAAGCCCGGTCAGGGCGACGACCCAGCACAGCAGCACATGGTGACGAGTCCGCCGGGGAACGATGGCCAGCGCCGCGACGATGGGCAGCCCGATGCTGAACCAGATCGGTGCCGCACCGGGTCCGCCGCCCCGACCGAACAGCAGGTCCACCACGCCCGCATGCGCTTCGACTGGGAACCCGGCCTCCCACCACATGCGGGTCGGGTGCAGGACCCGCTGTACGAGCCACGGTCCGAGCAGCACCGCTGCAGTCACCACCGCGATGGCCACGTCGCGCAGCACCCATTTCCGCTCAAGGAACACAAGGAGGCCCAGTCCCAGCACACAGAGCAGGAAGGAGACGGGTGCGAAAGCCGACGCGACCGCGATCCAGATGCCGAGTCGCACGCCCTTCTGCCAGCCCGGATCGTCAGCGATCTGAATGGCGGTGTTGGCGACGATCGGCAACACGATGAGCGCGACGACGGTGCCCAACCGACCTTCCGTCACGGCACCGACGGCGACGATCGACAGGGCATATGAGACAGCCCAGACGATCCGGTGCAATCGGCGTGTCGTTAGGCGTCGGCCGAGTCGGTGCGCCGAGAGGCCAGCCAGTGGAACCGCGAAGAGCATCAACGTGCTGACGACCACCCCCGGAACGGGCCAGACCGGCGTCGCCGCCACGGCCAGGGGAATGAGGTAGACCGGCGGGATGCTGGTGCTCAGCAGGCCGACGGGATGGCTGCGCTCGAGGATTGCTCGCCACCAGTCGGCGGCCGAATCCGGCGCCGGCGGCAGCGCACCGCCGTGCAGGACAGAAGCAGCATCCGGGCCGGAGAACAAGCCCCGGCCGGCCACGAAGGCCAGGGCTCCGAGGACCAGCGAGGTGACAAGCCACGGGTGTCGAAAGACGAAACTGGGCTGCTCCTCGTGCTGCTCGTCCAGCGGCGTCTCATCGTCGAAGGCGGAGCGGCGTCCGGTGCTCTCCACCGATTCGGGCTTGACCATCGCAATGGTCGCCTCCACCACGGCGTCGAACCCATGGCGGTATGGCAGCCAAAAGGGGGGAAACAGATGCCGGAAGTCCGCAACGTTGCGGGTTGCGACGGCGGCGCGGGTGCGTCGCGCTTCACGCAGCTCCAGCGGATGTGCGTACACCGAGCGCAGGGCCAGCAGCTCGTCGCTCGCCGACTCCGGGTCCTTGCCGAGGAGGAATCCGAAGAAGCGCAGGAAGGACCCCACAAACAGCCGCACGTATTGCCGGAGGAAGCGACGCCGAGACGCGTTCGCCAGCAATGTGTATAGCGCGGCTCGCCGGGCCTCCCACTGGGGAACATCGCCTGCAGTCCGCCGGCGGGTGCCGCGCCAGGTCGCCTCGGCATGGAAGGCCACGGCGCTCGGCGCGGTCCGAGTCCGATATCCAGCGCTGGCCACGCGCCAACCAAAGTCGATGTCGTCGAAGTACATCGGAAGCGCCGGGTCGAAGCCGCCGAGGTCGTCCCACACGTCGCGCCGAACCAGCATGCCGGCCGAGCTGACGGCCAGCACGTCGCGCGGCCAGTCGTGCTGACCGGCATCCGGCTCACCGGTCTCCAATCCGGTCTCGCGGGTGCCGGTGTTCGTGACGGAAACGCCGACCTCAAGCAGTCGCTTCAGGGAGGGCCACTCGCGAAGCTTCGGCCCGACGACGGCGATGTCGTCGGCCGACGTGGCGACGTCGAGCAGCCCGGCCAAGGTCCCCGGCAGGACAGCGGCGTCGTCGTGCAACAACCAGATCCAGTCGGTGCGGGGAAGCTGCTCGACGCCCATCCAGACGGCCTCACCGAATCCGGTTCCCGAGGGCGCGAAGCTGATCCGTTCGGCGCCGAAGGCATCGCGGAGCAGGTCGGCGCTTCCGTCGGTCGAGCCGACGTCCACGGCGCGCCACGCGGTCGGTGCGTAGAACATCGAGGAGAAAGAGCTGAGGACCTTGGGCAGCCACCGCGCGCCGTTGTGTGCAACGAGCACGGCGCCCACGGTTGGCGGGTTGTCCAGCCAGTGGTGCTCCTCTGGCGGGGCCTCGTCGTCGCGCAGCTCGAACTCAGGCCAGTCCGGTCCGGCGAGCCCACCCTGCTCACTACTCACAACAGTCGACCCTAGGGGGCGTTGCTACTCGCTCACAAAGTCCCGACCATACGGAGCGCGAATCCCCCAAGCACTTCGTGCAGGAAGGTACCCCCAGCTCCGGGGCGTGGCGACGATTCGCTCCCCCAAGCACGCTCCGCGTGCAGAGAGGTGCCCCCAGGGCGAATCGTCGAGGAGCAGCCGCTTCGCGGCTGCGTCACGCCTGCTTTTTCACCTTGCGGCGCTCGCGTTCGGAGAGTCCTCCCCAGATACCGAATCGCTCATCATGAGCAAGGGCGTACTCCAAGCATTCGGAACGGACCTCACACGTCAGGCACACCTTCTTGGCCTCACGCGTCGATCCGCCCTTCTCGGGGAAGAAGGCTTCGGGGTCCGTCTGAGCGCACAACGCACGCTCTTGCCACATGAGCTCCTCGTCTGGGACGAGCGCCAAACCCACATCGAATGACATGTTTGAAATTACACCGCCGTTGTCTGGGTCACGTCAAGCGATTTCCCGAGATTTTCGTCTCAACCGGCGTGTCGGTGCTCGACTCCGGGCTGAGAGTCTCGGACACTCAGCCCCCGCGCCGTCCTCCCTGACGGCGGTGAAAACATGGCGCCATGAAGCTTCTCGTGCGGTGGTCAGGTGCCCAGCCGGGTGGGCCCGGACGCCCGTTCGTCACGTACTACGACGTCGAGACCGGCGAACGCACCGAGCTCAGCGGCACCACGACGGCCAACTGGGTCGCGAAGACGGCGAACCTCCTCGTCGATGAGCTCGATGCCGAACCGGGAACACGGATCGAGATCGCGTTACCGACGCATTGGCTCCGCACCGTGTGGATCCTGGCTACCTGGGCGACGGGCGGAACCATCGTCGACACGGCCGGTGACGTCTTCGTCGCCGGACCCGACACGCTCACAAGCCTCTCCCCCGCGCGTCACCGCGTCGCCTCGGCGCTCCTGCCGTTTGGCGTTCCATTCCGGACGCCGCCGGCCAATGCCCTCGATCTCGGCTCAGCGCTGCCCGCGCAGCCCGATGCGTTCGTCCCGTTCGACGCGCCGACCGACGGCACGCCGGCGGTAGAGCTCGCGACCGCGACCCTCACGTACGGCGACCTGGACGCCGGCGCCCCACCATCGGCCGACCGCATGCTCGTGACTCCCGGGACGCTGGACCGGGACATCACCGTCACGCTCTCGGCGCTCTTGGGCGGTGGATCCATCGTGCTCGTCAAAGGCGGATCAGACGCGGATCTCGACCGGCTCGCCGGTCAAGAGCAGGCGCTGCGGTCCTGACGGGTG
The DNA here is from genome assembly GCA_035250065.1 of Aeromicrobium sp. Classification (GTDB taxonomy): domain Bacteria; phylum Actinomycetota; class Actinomycetes; order Propionibacteriales; family Nocardioidaceae; genus Aeromicrobium. Next base: position 10,676 of record DATFFJ010000196.1, read on the forward strand.
GCACCTCCCGCGCAGATTTGGCGCGGGGACGATCCACTACACTCGCCGGGGCACGACATGAAGGGGTCAGACTCGATGAGCCTCGCCGAGGAAGCGGCGCGCGCCGGGCTGCACAAGGTCGGCGCACGGCCCCCGTTCTGGGTCTACCTGCGCCAGGTGTGGCGACGACGCCAGTTCATCTACCGGCTGGCGCGCTTCCGCATCGAGGCGCAGAACGGCCAGAACCGATTGGGCATGGCGTGGGTCCTGCTCAAGCCGATCATCGACGCGGCCGTCTACGGAACGGTCTTCGGGTTCTTCCTCATGCGCGGGAACATCCCAAACCACTACATCCTGTTCCTGGTGGTCGGCGTCTTCCTCTTCGAGTTCTTCTCCGGGTGCCTGACCTCGGGCGCGAAGTCCATCACGCGCAACGCCAACCTGGTGCAAAGCCTCAGCTTTCCGCGCATGGCTCTGCCGCTGGCCTTGGTGACCGAGAAGCTCCTGGAGTTCGTCCCCATGCTCGGCATCATCTTCGCGACGGCACTCTTCTCGGGGCTTCGACCGACGACCGAATGGCTCCTGATGGTGCCCATCACGGTGCTGCTCACGGTGTTCAACGCCGGCGTCACCATGTTCACCGCCCGCCTGACCGTTCATTTCCGGGACCTGACACAGCTGCTCCCGTTCGCGTCGCGGCTGCTCTTCTACACATCCGGCGTTTTCTACAGCCTCGATCTGGCTCTCGCGAACAACGAGTTGGCACTGAAGATCCTCGACGCCCAACCCATCCACGAGTTCCTGAGCCTGGGACGGTCCATCTTCCTGGACGAGCCGGGGTTCAGCGCTCCGCCCGAGTTCTGGCTCTACGCGTCGCTGTGGTCGGTCGCCTCCATCGTCGTCGGTTCGCTGTTCTTCTGGGCGGCAGAGGAGCGTTATGGCCGAGTCGACTGAGGCAACCGTGACCGACACCCGCCCGCCAGCCGTGATCGTCGACGACGTCCACGTCGAATACAAGGTGCTCGCGACAGGCAAGCGGGCCAAGGGGGCCGAGACCGCACGCAAGCTGCTGCAGCGCGGTCGCAAGACACGCCGCGTGCACGCGCTCAAGGGCGTCTCGTTCGTCGCGCACGAGGGCGAGAGCATCGGTGTCATCGGCACCAACGGCTCGGGCAAGTCCACGCTGATGCGGGCCATCGTCGGCCTGACACCAACGACCAAGGGTTCGATCTACGCCTCGGCGCGCCCTGCGATGCTGGGCGTCGGCGCCGCGCTGCTGCGCGACCTTTCCGGCGAGCGCAACGTCACGCTGGGCGGGCTGGCCCTCGGCATGAGTCTCACTGAGATCACCGAGCAGTCCGACGACATCATCGATTTCGCCGGCATCCGCGATTTCATCCAGTACCCGATGCGGACCTACTCCTCGGGCATGACGGCTCGGCTCAAGTTCGCCATCGCCACCGCACGCACGCACGAGATCCTCATCGTCGATGAGGCGCTCGGGGTCGGCGACCGCGACTTCCGCAAGCGCAGCGAGGATCGCATCCGAGAGATCCGCGACGCGGCCGGAACCGTGTTCTTGGTCAGTCACTCGATGAAGTCGATCCGCGACACCTGCGATCGCGTCATCTGGATCCACAAGGGCGACATGATGATGGACGGCGACCCGGACGAGGTCATCGCGGCTTACGAAAGCGCCTGAGCCGGCCGGGTCAGCAGACTTCTTCGAGGTCCTCGGTCTTGTTGGACGACTTGGTGTCCTTCTTGGCCTCGGACTTGACCTGCGGGATGCTCAGCTCGGCATCGAGGAGGCCCCCCGTCGGACGGCCTTCGGCTGAATCGATCGCTTTGCGGATGATCCTGCGCACCTTCTCGTAGTCCGGGTTGCCGGTGTAGATCTCCGGTGGGACGAGCGAGACGGTCGAGATCTTCTGCGCGCGTGCCTTCAGCGCGAGATCCATGAACGAGCCGAGCTGCTGCGGAGGGATGTCCGTCGTGACCAGGTTCGAGCCTGACTCGGCGATGGCCTGCGCGTTGAACAGGACCTTCTGCGGGCTCATCTGGTGGAGCATCGCACTCATCACGCACTTCTGGCGCCCCATGCGCGACCAGTCGTCGTTGTCGACCCGGCTGCGGGCGTACCAGAGGGTCTGCTCGCCGTTGAGCTTGTGCTTGCCCTCGGGGATGTACCCGCGGACCCGCGACCCGATGCCGCCGATGGCCGTCTTCTCCTTGACGTTGAGGGTCACACCGCCGACCGCGTCGACCAAACTGGAGAAGCCCTTGAGGTTGACCATCGCGTAGTAGTTGATCTCCAGGTCGGTGATCGCCTCGACCGCGCTGATGGTTGCTTGAACGCCGGCTGGACGGGTTTCGGATTCGGGGAAGAGCTGCTTGTTGTTCTCTCCCCAGGTGTTCACCTCGTTGAGCTGACCGTTGCTCCAGGTGAAGCCCTTGGGGAAATGCTTGGCCATGATCGAGCCTTCGGGGAAAGGCACGTCCTGAAGGTTGCGCGGGAGGCCGATAAGCACCGACTTGCCCGACTCGGCGTTGATGCTGGCAACGGTGAGCGAGTCCGGCCTCAGGCCGTCCCTTCCCTTGCCCGAGTCGCCGCCGAGCAGCAGGACGTTGTATCGGCCGTTCTTCGGGCCGGACACCGTGTTGGACACGAACACCGTGTCGAGAACGCCACTTTGGACACTGACCAGGTGTGCGGCGAAGAACATCACGCCGCCGACGCCGAGGCACAGTGCGCTGTTGAGGCCGGTCATCCAGAGCCGCTGCTTGCGCGCCAGCTGCAGCGGCGCGCCCAGGCGCCACGCGTCGATGATGAGAGCGATCCAGGCGATCGCAGCCACCACAAGCACCCATCGACCGACAAAGAGGAGGGACGGATTGGCCGCGAGGCGGTAGAGGCCCGGCCGCCACATGAAGGCGAGGATGGCCAGGATCGCGGCGACAGCGACGAAGCCAAGCCACACCCGGATGGCCACCCGACCGATCCGGCGATCGCCCATCAGGAGTTGGGCCGAGCCGGGCATGACCAGGGTGAAGACAATCAGCGTCAGGGCCCGGCGGAACTTGACGCGTTGCGACGCCCGCATCATCTGCGCCCGCGACGGAGCGAAGACGCCACTGCGAGGTTCGCGCATCACACCGCTCTCGTGTTTCTCGTGGGACAGGTGGTGAAATCGATTCGATCGAACCACAAAACCCTCGACGGGAAGTTGAGGTTGAGGTTCGACACGCCGAGGGAGCCGAGAGCCATGGTGAGGGGCGATTTCGCGAAGCTGCCGAGTTGTCTCCGGAATGGGCTCGTCGGCTACCGTCTGCACCATGTCTGACGATCGGCCGAAGGGCGATTACGACTGGCTGTTCGACCCGAACGCCAAGCGTGCACCCGGCCCGAAATCGCCGGCACCGCCGCCTTCCACGCCGCCAACCGCACCCATCCCCTCATCCGGGACGAGGCGGTCGAGCGCGCCAGCCTCAACCCTGCCGCCGCCGAAGCTGCCCCCACCCAAGAAGCCGATCAAGCCGAAGACCACCGGTCGGCCGTCACTGCGGCTTCCCAGGTGGTGGCGCTTGTCGACCGGTGCGACGCTGGTCGCGATCCCGGTTGTCTGGGTCGCCTACCTCATCGTGGTACCGGTCATGGCGTGGGCCAGCGTGTCGACGCTGCAGGCTTGGCCTGCCGATGGGACCCGGCCCCCGGAGCAGCCCGGCACGACGTACCTGGTCGTCGGCTCCGACAGCCGCAAGGGGCTGACGGAGGAGGAGCAGAAGGAACTCACCACCGGCAAGGACACCGGCGGAAACGGTCGCACCGACACGATCATGATGCTCCACACCGGCGCCGGGAAGCCGACGCTGGTCTCGATTCCGCGGGACTCGATCGTTGCGATACCGGGCTACTCGACCACCAAGATCAATGCCGCATACGCCTTCGGCGGTCCGGAGCTGCTGGTCCAGACGCTGGAGCAGAACACCGGCGTCCGGATCGACCGCTACGTCGAGATCGGCTTCGGTGGTGTCGTCAGCCTGGTTGACGCCGTCGGCGGCGTGGAGATCTGTCCCGAGGAGGACATGGAGGATGACAAGGCAGGCCTGGACATCGAGAAGGGGTGCCAGGAGGTGGATGGCAAGACGGCCCTTGGCTACTCGCGGACCCGCAAGTTCGCCAGCGGTGACATCCAGCGCGTCCAGAACCAGCGGGAGGTGATCGCCGGCCTGGGCGGCAAGCTGCGGTCACCCATGACCGTGATCGATCCCATCCGCTACCTCCGCGTCGTCACCGGCGGAGCGTCCTCGGTGTCCGTCGACGACACCGCGAGCGTCGTGGACATGGCTCAATTCGCCTTGGCGCTGTCCGGGGCCATGGGCGCGAACGGCCGCAACTGCAATGTGCCGATCTCGGATCTCGCGGTCCACTGGGACGTCAACCGTGCGCCCGCCTTCTTCGAGCACCTGCGTACCGACAGCACC
>DATFFJ010000197.1:0-3456 GCA_035250065.1 Aeromicrobium sp.
TGACTACCCATAGAGCTCTTCGATCACGTCGGCGTACTTCTCGTTGACGCCTCGACGCTTGAGCTTCGACGTCGGGGTCAGGACCTCGCTGTCCGGCAGCCAGTCTTCGCCGAGGATTCGGAACTTCTTGATCTGCTCGACCCGGCTCAGGTGCGAATTTGCCTCCTCGACCGCGAGTGCGATCTGTGCCCGTACGTCCGCGTTCTGTGACATGGCCGCTGGGGACGAATCTTCCAAGCCATGGGCCGCGGCGTAAGCAGCACTGGCATCCGGATCGAGCACGATCAGCGCGACGTTGTAGGGCCGTGCGTCACCGATGCAGCAGGCCTGCCCTATCAGGGCGTGCGAGGCCTTCAGCTTCTGCTCGATGTTGGCCGGCGACATGTTCTTGCCGCCCGCGTTGATGATGAGCTCCTTCTTGCGATCGACGATCGTGACGTAACCGTCGTCGTCGACGGTCACGACGTCACCGGTGTGCAGCCAGCCCTCGGCGTTGATGGCCTCGGCCGTCTTCTCGGGGTCATTGCGGTAGCCGACCATGATGCTGGGCCCGCGCACGAGCAACTCGCCGTCCTCAGCGACCTTGGTCTCGAGGCCGGGCAGTGGTTTCCCGATGGTTCCCACACGTGGAGCATCGACCGGGTTGACGATTCCCCCACATCCGGTCTCGGACATCGCCCAACCTTCGAGGACCGGCATGCCAAGCCCCATGAAGAACTCCAGCACCGACGGTGGGATGGGCGCGGCGCCAGAACCGCCCCACTTGAGCTGGTCGAGGCCGAGTTGAGCGCGGACAGCTGCCTTCGTCTCCTCCGGCAGGGCTGACGGATCGGTGATGCCCTTGGACTCCAACGCTGCCTTGATCTTCTCCCAGAGGCGAGGCACGCTCATCCACGCAGTTGGCCGCGTATCCACAAGCGCCGCGAGAATCTGAGTAGCGTCGGCGACCGCGGTGATCGACGATCCTCCCGCCATGGCGAGGTAGTAATGGAGGAACCGGTCCGCGATGTGGGCCAACGGCAGGTACGACACGATACGTCCCTGCGGCTCGGTCAAGCCGCCCTCTGCCCACTGAACAATCGTTGCCATCAAGTTTGCGTGACTGAGCTGGACGCCCTTCGGAGGGCCGGTGGTGCCGGACGTGTAGATCAGGGTCGCGAGGTCGGTGGGTTCGACGGCACGCCACGTTGCCTCGAAATCCGGGAAGTCGGCCTCCGGCATGCCGTCCTCGAGCACGACGATGTGCAGGTCGGCATTCGCCTGCTTGATCGTCTCGACGAACTGGCGCTCGGCGACGACGACCTTGTTGTCGGCGTTGCCAAACAGGTACTCGACCTGTTCGGGCGATGAGGAGTTATAGATCGAGAAGGGCGTGGCTCCCAGGTGCAGGGCGGCCATGTCGGCGATGAAGAATTCCGGACGGTTCGTCGTCATCAGCGCCAGCGTGTCGCCGCGCCGGACGCCCAGCTCGGCGAAGCCACCGGCCACCCGTTCGACCTTGGTGGCCCACTCGCCGTAGGTCATGGCCTGATCGTTGCCGGGGGTACGCAGACCGATGGAGTCGGCGTACTCTTCGGCCGTCAATTGGAACGCCTCGCACAAGGTGCTGGCGCGAAGGGCAGGCAGGTTCGGCGTCGTCATGGGGAGTCCTTCGTTCAACGATTTCCCGTGATCGTCTCGCCGACGATGACGCTGGTCAATGCATGCCTGCATCGAATTTCGACGTGGCCCTTCCGTGGTGAATATCTCTACCGGGTTTTGCTCGTTGAACCGGTAGGCTCGACAGCACCCAGCCAGGGAGGTGAGTCATGACCGAGTTTGACCCGCTGTCCGACGATGCGCGTGTGGCCGACCTGGAGTCGCGCCTCGCCACCACGACTGCGCAAAACGACCGCCTCATCCACACGCTGCGCGAAGCGCGCGACCAGATCGTTGCGCTCAAGGAGGAAGTCGACCGGCTGGCGCAGCCGCCGACAGGGTTCGGCACCTTCCTGCAGCTCAATGACGACGGCTCGGTCGACGTGTTCACCGGCGGCCGGAAGCTGCGCGTCAACGTCAGCCCGACGGTGGAGAAGGACGCGCTGCGCAAGGGACAAGAGGTCATCCTCAACGAGGCCATGAATGTCGTCGCTGCCCTGGAGTTCGAGACCACGGGCGAAGTCGTGATGCTCAAGGAGCTGCTGGCCGACGGCGAACGCGCGCTCGTCCTTGGCAACGCCGACGAGGAGCGCATCGTGCGCATCGCCGACTCGCTGATCGACACCAAGATCCGCGCCGGTGACTCACTGCTGCTCGACGGCCGTTCGAACTACGTCTACGAGCGGGTTCCCAAGAGCGAGGTCGAGGAACTCGTCCTCGAAGAGGTGCCCGACATGGATTACGACTCGATCGGCGGGTTGGGTTCGCAGATTGAATCCATTCGCGATGCGGTGGAGTTGCCGTACCTGCATCCGGACGTCTTCATCGAGCACAAGCTCAAGCCACCGAAAGGTGTCCTGCTCTACGGTCCGCCCGGCTGCGGCAAGACGATGATCGCCAAGGCGGTCGCGGCGTCGCTGGCCAAGAAGGTCTCGGAGAAGACCGGCGAGGAAGGACGCTCCTACTTCCTCAACATCAAGGGTCCCGAGCTGCTCAACAAGTACGTCGGTGAAACCGAGCGGCACATCCGACTGGTGTTCCAACGGGCCCGTGAGAAGGCGTCCGAGGGCACGCCGGTCATCGTGTTCTTCGACGAGATGGATTCGCTGTTCCGCACCCGCGGCTCCGGCGTCTCATCCGACGTCGAGAACACGATCGTCCCGCAGCTGCTGAGCGAGATCGACGGCGTCGAAGGCCTGGAGAACGTCCTCGTCATCGGTGCGTCCAACCGTGAGGACATGATCGACCCCGCGATCCTGCGCCCCGGGCGACTCGACGTGAAGATCAAGATCGAGCGACCCGACGCGGAGGCGGCGCGCGACATCTTCAGCAAGTATCTCGTCACGGACCTGCCCCTGCATTCCGACGACCTCGCCGAGTTCGGCGGCGATGCGGCGGCGACCGTCAACGGCATGGTCCAGCGCGTCGTCGAGCGGATGTACGCGGAGTCGCAGGAGAACCAGTTCCTCGAGGTCACCTACGCCAACGGGGACAAGGAGATCCTGTACTTCAAGGACTTCAACTCCGGTGCGATGATCCAGAACATCGTCGACCGCGCCAAGAAGATGGCGATCAAGGATCTCCTCGAGCACGGCCAGCGCGGTCTCCGCGTGCAGCACCTGTTGCAAGCGTGCCTGGACGAGTTCAAGGAGAACGAAGACCTGCCCAACACCACCAATCCGGACGACTGGGCCCGTATCTCGGGCAAGAAGGGCGAGCGGATTGTCTTCATCCGCACGCTGGTGTCCGGCAAGGGCGGGCAGGAGCCGGGTCGCTCGATCGACACCGTCGCGAACACCGGTCAGTACTTGTAGCGGC
>DATFFJ010000198.1:0-2378 GCA_035250065.1 Aeromicrobium sp.
CACCTTGTGAAATGACGGGTGAGTCTCAGGGATCGCCACGGCGGACCACTGCTGGAACAGGGAGGGGCTTCGGGTCTTCAGTTTCGTCAGGAGCCATGTCCATTCCAACTGCAGTTGGCCCGCTGTGACGGGCAGCGTAGACACGGCTGGCGGCCGGCTTTCGATGCGATCTCGGTCGAACTGGTATCCGCGATCATCAGCTTCGTCGGCGATGCCATGCAGGTACCACGCGACGGCGCTGACCGGGTCAGTCTGTGCGCGGAAACGCTGGAGCTGTGGGTGCTGCCGGTAGCCGTGAGTCCGCCCGCTCAGGACAGCTTGAGCAAGCAATGTCTCGCGCCAGCAGGCTGTGAGACCCTGCCGGTCCAGGTAGCGCGGATGCAGGCTCCAGATCCGCATTCCTCAGTCGACGGTCCAGGTGTCCCGCCCGGCGACCAGCGCGCTGAGCGCCGCCGCACGGTCGTCGATCTGCGCGGCAGCGGCATTGACCTGCTCGCGTGCCAAGTCGTCGTAGGTCGGACGCGAGACCTGGCGAAAGACCCCGATCGGGGTCAGCGGGACGTCGCCGGCGCTCTCGATGCGCGAGATGGCGAAGGCCTGGGACGGGTCGGGGTTCTGCGCATCGTGTCGGAGCAGTGCTTCCACACCGACGTCAGCCACGGCCACAACCTCGACGCCTCCGGACGCTGACCTCACGAGACCCTTGCTGCCCAGACCGTCCTCAGCTGGAGCGCCAAAGCGAATCGGCTCACCGTCGGAAAGCGGGATGAGGGCCTCGGTCTTCGTCTCGTGGTCCTTGACCGCCTCGAACGCGCCATCGTTGTAGATGGGGCAGTTCTGGTAGATCTCGACGAACGAGCTGCCCCGGTGGGCGGAGGCCGCGCGCAGCACCTCGGTGAGGTGTTGGCGATCTGAATCGATGGTGCGGGCGACGAACGACGCCTCGCCGCCGAGGGTCAGGGACACCGGGTTGAACGGGTGGTCGATGGAGCCGAGCGGCGTCGACTTCGTGACGGTGCCGGGCTCGGAGGTGGGGGAGTACTGGCCCTTCGTGAGTCCGTAGATCCGGTTGTTGAACAGCAGGATCGTGAAGTTCACGTTGCGCCGCAGGGCATGGATCAGGTGGTTGCCGCCGATCGAGAGCCCGTCGCCGTCGCCGGTCACCACGAACACCGAGAGGTCGGGCCGCGTCGTCGCCAGCCCGGTCGCGATCGCCGGCGCGCGCCCGTGGATCGAGTGCATCCCGTAGGTGTTCATGTAGTAGGGGAAGCGCGACGAGCATCCGATACCGGAGACGAACACGGTGTTCTCGCGCTTGATACCCAGCTCGGGCAGGAATCCCTGGACGGCGGCCAACACGGCGTAGTCGCCACAGCCCGGGCACCAGCGGACCTCCTGGTCGGACGTGAAGTCCTTCCGGGTGAGCGGAGTCTCCGACAGGGGAACTCCTGCAGTTCCGCTGCCGGGCATACCAAGCTCGATGGTCATCGCACGCTCCCCACCACGTCGAGATCGACGTCGATCCCCTCGGCCTCGGCGACCAGGCTGCCGATCGCACGAGCGATGTCGGCCGCCTTCAGTGGGAGGCCGCGAACGTGGTTGTAGCCCTGTGCGTCGACCAGATAGCGGGCGCGCAGCAGCATGGCCAGCTGCCCAAGATTCATCTCAGGAACAAGGACCCGCTCGTAGCGCCCGAGGATCTCGCCGACGTTCGACGGGAACGGGTTGAGGTGCCGCAGGTGAATCTGCGCAACGTTGTGCCCGGCCTTGCGGACGCGTCGTACGCCGGCGCCGATCGGGCCATACGTCGAACCCCAACCGACAATCAGGACCTTGGCGGCGCCGGACGGGTCGTCGACCTCCAGCAGCGGAATCGACTTGGCGATGGCGTCCACCTTGGCCTGGCGAAGCCGGACCATCAGCTCGTGATTGGCCGGCTCGTACGAGATGTTGCCGGTTCGGTCGGCCTTCTCAAGTCCGCCGATGCGGTGCTCGAGTCCCGGGGTACCGGGGATGGCCCAGTTTCGGGCGAGTGTCTCCGGATCCCTCCCGTACGGCAGGAACTCCGTGCCGTCCCCGACGTCCGCAGGGACGGCGAAGCTCGGGTCGATGTCGGGCAGGTCGGCGATGTCGGGGACGCGCCACGGTTCGGAGCCGTTCGCGAGGTAGCCATCGGAGAGCAGCACGACCGGCGTCCGGTACGTGACCGCGATGCGGGTGGCCTCCAGCGCCGCGGCGAAGCAGTCGCCCGGAGACTGCGGTGCGATCACCGGGAGCGGCGCCTCGCCGTTTCGCCCGAACATCGCTTGCAGCAGGTCCGATTGCTCGGTCTTGGTCGGCAGGCCGGTCGATGGGCCGCCGCGCTGCACGTTGACCAC
>DATFFJ010000199.1:0-4931 GCA_035250065.1 Aeromicrobium sp.
GAGGATGACGACGTCATAGGCGGCGGTGAGGTGACCGATCTCCTCGCGGGCGCCGGCGCGGTCGAGGGCAAACAGAACGGCCATGCCGTGAACGGACGTGGCGAGGTCGCCGTGGCTGCCGCGCAGCGCCTCGGCCGCGAGGTCGGCTTCGACTGAATGTCCGTAGCGGGGGAAGGCCAGGCTGGCCACGGAGCGGTGTCTGGATTCGAAGGATGCGCGCAGGCCGTTGGTCAACGTGCGCTTGCCGGCGCCGTCGACACCCTCGATCGCGATGAGCACGCGGCGAGCGTAACTGGTGCAGGTGACCACCTCTCACCGTCGATAGGCTGAACGAGGCTCCGATGAGCCTGTCCCACTTTGCTCGGTGCTGTCACCAACAACGAAGTTGTCGCCAGCCGATTTGTGACTGGAGGTTCGTCCGATGGAGCCCTCGGTAGAAGTCGTCGTATCGCAGTTGCATTCGGCTGCGGCGCGTCTGGCTGACGCTGGGCAGCGTCTCCATGATGGATTGTCGGCTGTGGACGTGGAGGTCGGCCAGCTACTCGGCTCGGGGTGGAAAGGTGGGGCCGCCACGGCCTACAACACGGAGTGGGAGAAGTGGCACGACGGGGCGGGACAGGTCGTCCTTGGCTTGCAGACGATGTCGGAGTTGTTGACGGTAGCCGGCAAGGAGTACGCCAAGACCGACGAGCAAAACGCCGGAGCGATCAGCTCGTCGTTCCAAGGTGCGGGCGGTTCGGGCGGCGACGCTACGGGCGGCAATCCGGGTGGCCAGGGCGCAGGCCCGTCCTCTAGCGGGCAGGGCGAGGGTGTCGCTGGCCTGGCCCAGCAGATGGATCTGGGGCAGTCGATGATGGCGCCGGTATCGCAGATCGGCCAAGCGGTCACCGGGCTCGCGCAGCAGGCTGGGCAGGCCGCCGCCGGAGTGGCGCAGGCGGCCAGCGGACTGGCCCAGCAGGCCGCTGCGAAAGATGACGAAGTCACTCGCGACGAGTCCGAAGAACGCGACGGCGAGGCGGAGCGTCCCAGTGACGCGGCAGGCTCAGGAGAGCAGTCAGGGTCCACGGCCCCGGTAGATACCGCTCCGGTCGAGACCCCGAGGCCTGCGCCTCAATCCTCCACCGAAGGCGGTCACTCGTCGGGTGGCTCGAGGTTGTCGGGCGAGTAGGAGGCGATGACGATGCTGGTGGTGGACTTTCCGCAGTTGCTGGGCGCCATCGATCGCATGGCGGCATTCGAGCGCAACGTCGCCGACTGCCTTGAGGACATCGATCACACCATGGCCGCATTGCGGGCGACGTGGCATGGATCAGCTTCGGATGCCCAGGCGCAGGCCCAGCAGCAGTGGGAAGACGGCGCCGAACAGATGAAGGCGGCGTTGTCTCAACTTCACGAGATCGCTAAGACGGCACAGAAGAACTACGCGGACGCGGTGGATAAGAACGGTCAGATGTGGGCGTAGTCGCCTCCGGTGGCGCCGGCACCGGGGGTGCCAGGATCGAGGTTGAACCCCAGGTGCTGATCCGCGCGGGACAGCGGATGGGGTCGATCGGGACGCAGTTGGGCATGCTGTCCGACGCCCTTGGCGCGGCGTTGGGCAGCGGGATCGCATCCGGCATGGACCCGGCTGGGGCGAACTTCGGGTTGGAATACGGGTCCCGAGCTCAGGAATTCGCCAAGGGGTTGGCCGACGCGGTGAACTCCTTCAAGGCCGTGGGCTACATGCTGGAGGCGACGGGCTACAACTACAAGAATGCCGATGCAGCTTCGACGGTCGGCGGATCGGGGCCTACGGGTGGCGTGGGTGATGCGCCTGCCGAGAAGACGGCCGCCAATATGCCCGCGGGTCCGAACTTGGCGATGGTTCCCCCGCCATTCAAATGGAGCCTGATTCAACCGTTCCTGCGGGCAATCCCGGTGATCGGAATGTTCACGAGCGCAGCGATGACGTGGCCGTCGGGAAATCCGTCGCTGATGCGACTCACCGCTGCGCAATGGCGAAACCTCGCCCAGGGGCTGTCGGCGTTCGACGAGGACATTCCCGCGTTGAAAACCGCTGTGTCCGTTCAGGAAATCCCCGAGGGCGCAAGAATCGGCGATGCTCTCACGGAACTGGATGATGGGCTGTCGGGCTTGGCGGACTCAGCGTCGGAAACGGCGCAGTTGATCGACGATTTCGCCAACGGCGTTCAGGACACCCAGGACGCCATCCGCCGTCTATTGGACCGGATATCCCTCGACGGCCTGTGGGACACGGTGACCGGTTTCCTCACCGGCGAGGCCGACGACATTCTTCGCGAAGTCGCCCGCGACGTCGGCGACGTCCTGGAGAACTTCCAAAGCCAAGTCAAGGGCATTGTCGGGCTCCTCGAGGCACTCGCCACTGCCATCGGCGACGCGGCGACGAAGTTCCAGGAGTGGATACGGCCCATCCTGGTTGAGCATTTGGGCGAGGACGTGGGGGGCGCCCTTGCCGATGCGGTCACGCTGTACACCGACTTCCAGGTCGGTGCCGTGACGGGTCTGATCGGCACCGTGTCCGGAACTGTAGCGATGGCGGATCCCGACACCTGGAAGGGCATGGCCGAGGTGGCCATGTCGGTGGCCGAGGATCCTTCGACATTGCCCAGTGTGCTGGCGAACATGGGCAAGGAGTTCGTGGCTTGGGACAAGTGGTCTGGTGAGCATCCGGGCAGGGCCGCAGGCGAGGCGGCGTTCAACATCGGGTCGCTGTTCGTCCCAGGTGGCCCGTTGACGAAGTCCGGCACCCTGGCCAAAGGCCTGACGTACGGCAGCCGCCTCCTCGAGGAAGGACGACTCCCCCGGCTCACGGATCTGCCCGGTGTCGGGCCCCGCACACCCAATCTGGACGGGCTGGACGATCTCCCTGGGATCGGGCCCCGCGCTCCTGACGTTCCGGAGTTCAGGCCGGGGCCGATCCCCGAGTCGGTCCTCGGTCCCGTTGCGCCCAATGGCATTGACGCACCCTCGAGCCCGCATGGCCTCGGTGGTCCGGCCGGGCCGCCTGACCCGCCGGGGTCGACAGGCACCCCTGGCGGCAGCAACCATTACGGAGGCGGAGACGGCGGCGGCGACGGTCCGCCACCTGATTCGCCGGGGCGGCCAGTCGGGCCGCCGGAGTCCGGCCCGGGGCGCGTGGACGGACCGGCTACCCAGCCGCCGGCCTCGGGTCCCGTTGACTCGCAGCGTGTCTCGGAACCGTCGGCGCCGACCCACACACCTTCCTATGGCGATCAGACGCCACCTGCTACCCAGAACGTGCCCGAATCATCGAGTCCTACAGGTACTCACGATGCCGGCAGTTCGACGTCCGATCCCGGTCCGTCAACGGGCGAACATGCGACGCCGGAGGCGCCCCGGAACGGGCACGCGACCGAGCAGCAGGGCGGCAACGACGCCCCGAGCGAGATCCACCGGCCGGGTTCTGAGGAATACAGCGGACGACCGGATGAACCTGCGCACACGCCCGCGCCCGCGCCCGAACAGCACAGTGCGAACGAGCGACCTGCGACGGACGGCGGCCAGACTCGGGAGCAGCCACAGACATCAGGTGACGGCGAAGGTCGGCGTAACGAGCCAGTTGGAACGACGCCGGGCGTTATGGGCGGAGTCGGTGCGCCCATGGGATCACACGGTTCCGGGACAACACATAATGCGGCCGACAGTCAGGCCCCGGCCAGCAAGACACAAACGCCGGACACGACTACGCGTAACCCCGACACAAAAACCTCGCACGCCGGTTCACCGGAAAGCTCGCGGGCTCAGTCTCCTGTAGCCACCGGCCCGGAATCAGCAAGAACGCCAACGGTACCGGTGAACCCGGCTGCGGCACAACCTGTCCCGGACGCTGCGGGCGAACCAATTCGTCCTGGACCGGAGCCGCAGATCCCACCGCGAGGGGAGAACGCACGAGACGGTTCACCGGCACCGCACCCGGAAACCGACGGAACGCCGGACGCTGCGAGGGATGATCGGCCTGGAAATCAGTCCGATCCATCCGCCCCCCAGCAGGACCCGGGCACCGGGAATGCCCATAGCGAGCCCCCGGATCCCTCTGGCCCAGTGGGGAATCCGTCAGAATCGCGGGTCTATGGTCCGCACGAACTCGACTTTGTTGAGGATCCGGCGTATCAAACTGCCGTGGAGAACGCGCTTCGCAATGCCGACGGCGAGTACTTGATCCACGCCGATCCCAGGGCCAACCCGTACGGCACGCTCATCAACGACGGCGGACATGAAGTCGACGGTCGGAACAACAACTGCCTGGACTGCTCACTGTCGGCATTGGCTTCGTTCAACGGAAATCCCACTGTCTCGGCACCGCGATACCTGGACGAGTTGCCGGACGGCACGATCGATACAGGGAGTGGTGAGAACAGCGGTTTGAGGCGTGCGTCGGATTGGTTAGGTGGTCCGGTAACGCCTGTTTCGCCGTCGCTGCCGATTGCCGATCGGTTTGCGGAGTTGCATCGGCAAGTTGCCGAAATGGGACCAGGCTCGTCTGCGTTGGTGGTTAACGAGTGGAACGCGCGGAATCCTCTGACGGATGAACCGCTGCATCACGCGGACGGTCGTCCCGTCATCGATGGCTCGCACGCAACGGTGGTGGTCTACCCGGAGAACGCCGCTGGCCCAGTGTGGTGGGACCCTCAGATGCGGACCACTTCTGATCATCCGCCGGCCTCGATGGTCGAGCGCAGTGCGTCGCTGTGGGCGACGACGTTACCGCCCAGCGAAGGAGGACACGGCCATGCAACTGGAAACACAGGATCAGGCACTGGAGTATCTGGCGCAGATCCAACCGAGCGTGACGTTCAACGTGTATCCGTTCGAGAGTGGATGGATCTGCAGGGAGGACATCCCTCCGGAGGAGAACCTGCGCCGAGGCCTGGGGATGGCGAGCCTGATCA
>DATFFJ010000200.1:0-7842 GCA_035250065.1 Aeromicrobium sp.
GGGATGGCGCCGAAGGCGACGCGTTCACGTGCCCGGGATGCGAAGGCTCGGGATGCCGAGCTGAACCGTGTTGAGGCTGACGACGAGGTTCGGGGCGCGGAGCTCCCGGAGGGCGTTCTACCGGATCAGGAGTCGTGGCATCCGAGGACTGTCCAGTGGTGGGAAACGTGGCGGCGGTCGGCGCAGGCTCAGGTGTTCATCGACACTGACTGGGACTTTCTCCTCGACACCGCGCTGCTGCATCACGTGATGTGGACCAAGGGGCGCTGGGAGTTCGCCTCCGAGGTGCGTCTGCGGGCCGCTAAGTACGGGGCGACCCCGGAAGACCGGATGCGGTTGAAACTGAAGATCGAGACACCGGCGGATAGGCAGGACCCCGTTGAGACGCCGCGGTCGACGTCGGATCGTCGGAAGAATCTGCGGATCGTGAGCGAGGACAGCGCGTAGGGGGTGTCATGCCGTGGCGTGGCGCAAGCTACGAAGGCGAATTCCCTTCCCTGGGGCATCAGATCGTCGAGCACATCGAGGAGTTCCTCTGTCACGGCCCTGGCGACGTTGTCGGCGAGCCGATCGAACTGGACGATGAGTTCTACGCGTTCATCGTGAAGGCGTACCGCATTGATCCGGATACGGGTCGGCGGATGTACCGGCGGGCGTTCCTGTCGCGGGCCAAGGGGCGCGCAAAGTCGGAGATCGCCGGGATGCTCGTCTGCGCGGAGGCCCTGTTCCCGGTTCGTTTTGACGGCTGGGATGCGAGCGGGGAGCCGGTCGGCCGTCCGGTGAAGTCGCCGTTCATCCGCTGCCTGGCGACGGAGGAAGGCCAGTCTGGCAACACCTACGACAACGTCTCGACGATGCTTGAGTACCTGGTCGAGAACCACGGGGACGACTATCCGGGTATCGACATCGGCAAGTCGGCGCAGTCGTCGAGCCGGATCATCCTGCACCAGCAGCGCGGTGAGATCACCCCCTCGACAGCGTCCTCGGCAGCGAAAGACGGCGGCAAGGAGACCTTTGCCGTCTTCGACGAGACCCACCTGTACGTGCTGCCGGAGCTGCGGCGCATGCACAGCACGGTCCGGCGGAACTTGCGCAAGCGCAAGGAAGCGGAGCCGTGGTGTCTTGAGACGTCGACGATGTACGAGCCGGGCCAGGACTCGGTCGCCGAGGCGACGCACACCTACTACAAGGCCATCAAGGAAGGCCGGATTCGGGACGCCGATGCGGCGGGCCTGCTGTTCGATCACCGGCAGGCGAAAGATGGCACGGACCTGGCTGACCGTGATGCGCTGCTCGCCGGGCTGAAGGAGGCCTACGGGCCTGCGGCGGCGTGGATGGACTTGGACGGCATCATCGCCGAGATCTGGGATCCGCAATCTGCCCCCTCGGACAGCAGAAGGTATTGGCTTAACCAGCCTGTCGCCGCGGAGGATGCGCTGCTCGATCCGGGTAAGTGGGCGCTGTGCGCCTCGGCGTTGCGGCTGCAGGACGGCGACGAGATCGTCCTCGGCTTCGATGGCGGCAAGTCGGACGACGCGACCGCACTGATCGCGATGCGTATCTCGGACCGCCTGGTGCAGCCAATGGGCATCTGGGAGCGCCCGGACGGACCGCAGGCGAAGGGCTGGGAGGTCGACCGCAAGCAAGTGTCTGACCTGGTGGCGCACGCCTTCGGGCTCTATCAAGTTCGGGCGTTCTTCGCGGACGTCAAGCTGTGGGAGTCGTACATCGACGAGTGGGGCGAGACGTACCGAGACGAGTTGCTGGTGAAGGCTTCGCCGCGGTCGATGATCGGATACGACATGCGCGGCCATCAGCAGGAGCTGACGAAGGCGACCGAGGCGCTGGTGCAGGCGATCGAGGATGCGAAGATCCTCCACACGGATCACAAGATGCTCAACCGTCATGTCGCCAACGCCCGACGGCGGCCGAACCGGTGGGGCGTCTCCTTCGGAAAGGAGTCCCGAGAGTCCCCAAAGAAGGTCGACGGGTTCGCGGGGATGCAACTGGCCGACATGGCGCGCAGGGCTCTTCTCGCCTCCCCGGACTGGGCGAAACGACAGAAGAAGCGGCAACGCACGGGACGCGTCCACGGATTCGCGTGAGCGAGGAAAGGGGTGCGCTGTGCCGTTGATGGACGACGACCAAGCGGTGTCAACGGGGCGCCGGCTGCTGAAGCTCCGAGAGCAGGAGCAGCCGCGGTTGCAGCGGATCGCGAACTATATGGCTGGCAAGCACGATTCGGTTTATGTGCCACGGGGTGCTCGTGCCGAGTACCGGTGGCTGGTTGAGCGGGCGAAGGTGAAGATCCTTCCGTTGATCGTCACGGTGGTCGCGCAGAACTTGTACGTGGACGGCTACCGGCCAGCTGGATCGGACGAGAACGCGGCGCCGTGGTCGGTGTGGCAGGCGAATCGGTTGGATGCCCGCCAGCACGGTGTGCATCGGGCTGCGTTGACGTATGGGGCGGCGTATGCGCTGGTGATGCCGGGCAAACCGGTGCCGGTGATTACGCCGTTCAGTCCGCGGCGAATGACCGCCATGTATGCGGATCCGGTGAACGATGAGTGGCCGATCTTTGCGATCGAGGATCGGCTTGAGAACACGGTCGATGGGAAGCGGCGTGTGGTGTGCCTGTATGACGATCAGGCTCGCTACACGCTGACCTGCAAGCCGGATGGTACGGGCTTGGCTCTCGACGGCGAGAACGCGGTCATGTCGCACGGCATGGGTGTGTGCCCGGTGGTGCGCTTCGTCAATACGGATGATCTGGATGGCGACGGAGTGCTCGGCGAGATCGAGCCCTTGATTGATGCCCAGGACCAGCTGAACATGACGACGTTCAACCTGCTGATGGCGCAGCAGTACGCCGCGTTTCGGCAGCGCTGGGTGACCGGGATGGCGCCTCCGCAGGACGAGCAGGGAAATCCGATCGAGCCCTTCCGTTCCCGCGTGGACGGCCTGTTCGTCGCCGAGGACGCAGACACAAAGTTCGGCGAGTTCGGGGCCACGGATCTCGGTGGCTACCTCAACTCGCGTGAGGCGACGATCCGGCACATCTCCACGCTTTCTCAGGTGCCCCCGTACCACCTGCTCGGCCAGATGGTGAACTTGTCGGCTGAGGCACTGGCTGCGGCCCGTGACGGGTTGGACCGGAAGATCGATGAGCGGGAGTCACTGTTCGGTGAGGCTTGGGAGCAGACCCTTCGTCTGGCCGGTCTCGCGGCGAAGGACACGAAAGCCTGGGACGACACGGCTGCTCAGGTCGTATGGCGTGACACGTCAGCTCGGTCCTTGGCTCAGACTGTGGACGCGCTTGGGAAGCTCGTGACGATGCTGGGGGTGCCTCCGCAGGAGTTGTGGGAGCGAGTCCCGGGCGTCACGCAGACTGACGTCGGGCGCTGGAAGGCGGCGGCTGATCAAGGCGATGCGATGGGGCGCTTGAACGGCATCATCGAGAAGCAGATGTCGCAGCAGGAGATCGCTCCCGTTGCTCCGCTGCCTGATGCGGCCGCGTAGTGGCCGCCAGTCCAGAGGCGCCGCAGAAGTATCGCCACATTCAGGCACTGATGGCTGCCCGCATGGCGCAGCAGGTGCTGCAGGTGTGGCGTGAGCTGATGAACCCGGCCAAGGTGGATGCCGTGTGGCCTGCGGTTCGCGCGGCCCTCATTCCGATCGTTCAGCAGGGCAGGCAGCAGTCCGCCGAGCTGGCGCGGGTCGCCTACGGGGACGCCCGCCGTACTGCAGGTGTCAGCGGCGATGGCTTTCACCCCGAGGACCCGCTGCCGCTCTTGCTGGGCCGCCTGGAGGCGGCGCTTGACGTCACAGGCCCCGTGGAGTTCAAGAAGGCCATCGCGGCTGGGAAGTCGCCGCAGCAGGCCATGGAAGCCGCAGCGGTCCGCATGGTCGGCTCGACGCAGTATCTGGCCCTTGAGGGCGGCCGGTCGGTGATGCAGCGGTCCATCGAAGAGGACGAGCAGGCGACAGGGTGGGCGCGGGTCACTGACGGTGATCCTTGCGCCTGGTGCGCGATGCTCGCCTCCCGAGGCCCCGTATACAAGTCAGAGCGCACTGCCGGCCGCGACACGAACGCGCGCTTTGAGGGTGATGGGGAGTTCAAGTACCACGACCACTGCGCCTGCCAGGCATGGCCGGCGTTCACGCAGGACGAACCCTTCATCGGCGTCGCCGAGAAGCTCTATGACGACTGGCTGCGGGAGGCGCGTGGTCGCGGCGGCAAGCACGCCGTGAACGCGTTCCGCCGCTGGTGGGAGTCAGAGGGGCGCGCCGCCTACGCGGCTCCCGAGCGTCCCTGACTCCTGGTGAGGCACCCCTGGTGCCGCTCAACCCTACGAGGCGCCCGCCGACATGGCTGGGCGCCTTTCGTATGACCACTATTCGCGCCTGCCGACATGGCGGCGCGCCCGACACGGGAGCCCATCAATGGCTGAGAACACCTCGGAGACCGCCGGCGGCACGCAGGCAGTCCCGACCCCCGCCGAAGCTGTCGCCGCAGGCCAGATTCCCGCACAGGCCCCGACTCCGCCCCCGCAGCAGCAGGCCGCAGGGGACCCGAAGTCTGAGGTCACGGACTGGGAGTCCGAGGCTACGAAGTGGAAGGCGCTGTCCCGGCAGCACGAGAACAAGCACCTGGCCGCCCTCGGCTTCAAGTCGAAGGACGAGATCGAGCAGCTGCGGCAGGCCGCACAGAAGTACCAGGAGTTCGAGGACACGCAGAAGACCGAGCTTCAGAGGGCCAGCGACCGGGCCAGCGGCCTGGAGAAACAGCTCGCGGATCTGCAGTCGGCGAACGCCCGGTTGATGGCTGCGGCAACACACAACATTCCGCCGGACCTGATCGACCTGCTCGGCGCCGGAACGGATGAAGAGATCAGCGCGCGGGCTGAGGCCCTCGCCGGGCGCCTCAAGGCAGCTGCGCTCGCTCCTGTAACGGCGTCGGCTCGTCCCGTGGAGTCCCTGACCCCTGGGGCAGCGCCTTCGTCCGCAGCGCCGACGTCTCCGGACGCGTGGATCCGCCAGATGGCGGGCCGAAAGTCCTGACCCAACACTCGCAGCACCGGAATCTCCCACGCACGGGGCCGGGGTCGCTGCTTTTTCGAAAGGAGACCCCGTGCCTTACGACTCTCTGATCTCTCGGGATGCCAGCAACGATCCGCTGGTCCCGGAGCCGGTTTCGGCTCAGATCATCCAGGAGATGCCTGCCGCGTCTGCACTTCTGCAGCGTGCCGCGCAGGTGCCGATGTCGACGAAGACGCAGCGGCAGCCCGTCCTCGACGTCATGCCGATCGCCTACTTCGTGGGCGGTGACACCGGGCTGAAGCAGACGTCGGCGCAGGACTGGAAGAACGTCGACCTGATCGTCGAGGAGATCGCGTCGATCGTGCCGATCCCCGAGGCGTACCTCGACGACGCCCAGATGCCGATCTGGGACCAGGTCCGCCCCCGTCTGGTGGAGGCGATCGGGGCGAAGCTGGACGGTGCCGCCCTGTTCGGCACCGACAAGCCGTCGACGTGGCCGACGGCCGTGTACCAGTCCGCGGTCGCTGCGGGGAACGTCACCATCAGCGGCACCGGTGACGACTTCGCGCAGGACGTTGCCGTGGTTGCCGAGAAGGTCGCGCAGGACGGCTTTGCGGTCAACGGGTTCATGTCCCGTCCGGGCCTGACGTGGAAGCTGAACGGGCTGCGTTCGGCGGACGGCATCCCGATCTACCAGCCGAACCTGCAGGGCACGCCGGGTGGCACCCTGTACGGCTACCCGATGTCGGAGCTCACCAACGGCGCCTGGGACACCTCGGAGGCGGAGCTGCTGATGGGTGACTGGCGCAAGGCCATCGTGGGCATGCGGCAGGACATCAGCTTCAAGCTGTTCACCGAGGGTGTCATCTCCGATGACGACGGCAAGGTCATCCTCAACCTGATGCAGCAGGACTCCGTCGCCATGCGTGTCGTCATGCGCGTCGCGTTCGCCACGGCCAACCCGGCGACCCGCCTGAACACCGACTCGGCGACTCGCTCGCCGTTCGGTGTGGTTCAGGCGGCGACGGCTGCGTCCTGACCGTGCACGGCCGGCAGCCGCGACGGGCTGCCGGCCGTCGGTAGATCGGAGTTCCTGTTGCGGGTTCTGGCGATGCTGCACGCCTACCCTCCTGCCCACAATGCGGGTGCGGAGTGGGCGGCGCACAGTCTGCTTCGTGAGCTGGCGGCCCGCGGGCACGAGGTGGATGTTCTGCTGTCGGATCCCCGGTCTGCGGATGCGGGCTACGACATCGACGGCGTGGTCGTCCATCCGTACAGAGGTAAGGCGGATCCGTCACGGTGGATGCGTGGTGAGGGCCGAGCGCAGGTGATTGTGACGCATCTGGAGAACACGGCCAGGGCGTCGGTGCTGGGTGAGTTGAACCGGATCCCGGTGGTGCATTTTCTGCACAACACGTTCGAGAAGTCGAAGTCGTGGCTGGTGAAGGGCTCTCCGTCGCTGGTCGTCTACAACACGGCGTGGATGCAGTCGGATGTTGTGGTGTGGTGGCGGATTCACCGCGGCGATCGTCCGATGCCTTGGGGGATCACTGTTCACCCGCCGGTCGCCGTCGACGACTACCGGGCATCCCCGGGTGACCGGATCACCCTGGTCAACCTGACGGAGGAGAAGGGCGCGAAGGTCTTCTATGCGCTCGCCGAGCGTATGCCGAAGCGCAAGTTCCTCGGCGTGATCGGCGGCTACGGGGCGCAGATTGTGCGCGAGGATCTGCCGAACGTGGAGATCGTGCCGCACACGCCCGGCGACCGCATGGCCAAGGACGTGTACGCCCGTACCAGGGTGCTCCTTGCTCCGTCCTCCTACGAGTCCTACGGGCGCGTCGCTGTTGAAGCCATGTGCAGCGGCATCCCCGTTGTCGCCCACCCCACCCCGGGCCTCATGGAGTCCCTGGGCGACGCGGGCATTTTCGCCGACCGGGATGACCTCGATGCGTGGGAGGCGGCGGTGAAGCGCCTGTTCTCCCCGAAGGTCTTTCCGCAGGCATCCAGGGCTGCTACGGCTCGGGCTGAAGAGCTCGACCCGAAGCCGGAACTTGATGCATGGTGCCAGGCGATGGAGGGGGTGGCCCGACGTGGATCCCCTCGCTAGCCTCACCGACCTGTCCGACCGGCTCGGGCGGCCGCTCACCACGCAAGAAGAGGCGCGGGCCCAAGCTCTCCTCGTGGACGCGTCGGCGAAGGTCCGCTCGTACACGAAGCAGAACTTCACCCGCACCGACAACGAGACCGTCGTGGTGCGCGCCCAGCAGGGCGAGATCCGGCTGCCGCAACGGCCCGTCATCGACGTGACCGCAGTGGTCGCGATCGGGGCGGGGGGCGCCCCGGACGTGCCTGTGGTGGGCTGGCAGTGGGACGGCCTGGACATCATCCGCGCCGTCACCGACAGCCCCATCATTAACATGCCGGAGGACTGGAACGACGACACGGACGCCTATCCGGGCACCTACCGGGTCACGTACAGCCACGGCGACGCCCAAGTGCCTGACACCATCGTGGGCGTCGTGGCCCGCATGGCGCTGCGCACCCTGACGGCACCCACATCGGCGGGCGGGGTCACGGGCGAGACGATCGGCCCGTACACCTACCGCACCGACGGCTCCGGCGTCGGCACTGCGGTCCTGATGGCCGAAGAGGACCGCCAGGAGCTGAAGGACGCCGGCTACCGGCCGACGGCTGGCATGTCGATGGTGAGGTACCGGTGAGCAGACAGTTGAACGTCGTGGCGCGTCTCCACGCATACCCTCCCGATCACAATGCCGGGGCCGAGTGGGCGCTGCACGA
>DATFFJ010000201.1:0-2546 GCA_035250065.1 Aeromicrobium sp.
CGTGCTGTAGGCAATCGCATCCGGGTCGATACCCATGGCTCGGGCATCGGCAGCATCGAGGCGCTCAATCAAGTCCTTGGATGCGAGGATCGCGCCGTTCGTTGCAACGGCCTCGATGCGGGCACCTTCGTTCATCTGGTCACCCAGGGCCGTAACCTCGAGCCGCCCGCCGGTGGCGACTTGTCCCACCATGAGGGTCGACCCCCAATGCAGTCCGACGTTCACCTTCACCTCGACGTCGTCCGGCCCCAGTTGCCCAGAACCGTCGCGGATGGCGCGCGCAGTCTCGATCGCTGCCCGAGCGGCTGCGGATTCGGAGCCCTCAAAGTCCGCCGTGATGAACAGGGCCGACCCGCCGTCTCCAGCGTGCTTGCCGGTGATCCCGTCATGCGCGATCACCGAGGTGTCGATCAGGTCGGTCAGATCGCGGATCAACTCGAAGTAGCCACGCGAGGACAAATGTCGCGACAGGAGCCCGGACGCTTCCAGGTCGGCGAACAGGATCGCAGCTGTCCGCCGGCCGGGCTCCCTGACCCGGTCCATCCGCTCGAAGAGACTCTGCTCCCCACGGCCAAGCCGGTGCAGCAGACTCTCCGGCAACATGCCTCGGTACAAGAACACGACGCCGATGAAGCGCCCCTCGTCGTCACTGATCCGCAGCTGAACCTGGTTCTGGTCCCCAAGCATCGTCTGACGGAACCGCACGCTGGTTGGAAATGCGACGCGGTCATACCAAGCCCGTGGTGTCGCAGGGAGCGGTTCGATCTCGGCTGCGTAGGGAGCCGTGGAGTCGAAGATCTCCTTGAAGTCGCTGTCAGCCGGATCGAGGTAGCGCCGCATGATCGGCGCATTGTGCTGGAACCAGGCGGTGCCGCTCTCCCTGGTCAGACGGACGATGTCCGCGTCGGCTCTGAGCGCGCGCCAGATTGACGACCGGCCGATCATGCGAAGCGCTTCGTCGGCAGACATCTCGCCGAAGCGGATGAACTCACTGGAGAGGTAGACACAGCGGAAACGCGAGTCTTGGATCTCGAACAGCACGCCCGCGGCTTCCATCGCAATCGCGATATCGCGCAGGTCGGGGTT
Source organism: Aeromicrobium sp. (assembly GCA_035250065.1). GTDB lineage: Bacteria > Actinomycetota > Actinomycetes > Propionibacteriales > Nocardioidaceae > Aeromicrobium. The sequence goes on from DATFFJ010000201.1 coordinate 1,087, forward strand.
CTCCGGGAACGGCACGGGCCCAGGAGCGACGTCCTCCATCACCGCAGGCTATCCGCAAACGGCCGGACGGACTGACCGGAATTGCAGGAAGCAGTGCCGCTTGGCTGGATCAGCCGGCCCTAGACGTCCAGGTACCGCCGGGTCATCACCAGGGTCGGGATGAGTGCCAGCACCATGGCCAGCACTGTCGTCCAACCGACGACGGTTAGAGCCTCCTGCCATCGCACCCAGGTCGTGATTTGGCCGAGCGTCTCCTTGAGATAGCCGTAGACCACGAAGTACATGAACGCGGCGAGCCCGACGGCAGCAAGGCCGGCCGAGATCACGGCGGCCAGCATCGACTCCAGGACGAACGGCAACTGGATGTGCCAGCTGGACGCGCCGACCAAGCGCATGATGCCGATCTCCCGGCGACGGGCGAAGGCGGTCATCCGGATCGTGTTGGAGACCTGCAGCACCGCGGCCACGATCAGGAGCAACGACGTGCCCAGGGCCGCCCAACGCATCTTCTCCAGGATCTCGAACAGCGGGCCGAGGAGCCTGCGCAGCGACGTGACGCTGCCGACGCCGTCCATCCCGGACAGTTCGCTGACGACTCCCTCGGACTTCTGCGGATCCGCCAAGGTCACGAAGTACGACTCCGGGAAGACATCCGGGCCCAGTGTCTCGAGCTGTTTGCGCCCCGTGCCGGTCTGCCCGAGGAGCTGCTTGGCCTGCTCGTAGTTCTCCGCCGGCGAGCGGACATCGAAGCGCTTCACCTCCGGATTGCTCCGCAACGCCTCCTGTACCGCGCGCTTCTGGGCATCCGTTGCGGTGCCGCCGATACACGTCGCGGCCGGGGAGTTCTTGGTGCAGAGGTTGACCTGCAGCTGGAGTCGGTCACCGAAGTACTTCTCGGTGCGGTCGGCCTGTGCCTGGATGAGCAGGCCCAGTGCGGCCAACAGCAGCGAAACCGTCATCGTGACGACCAGCGAGATGGTCATCGACTTGTTGCGGGACAGGTTGGTGAGAAGTTCGCTGATGATGCTTCGCATCGGCCGGCCTCAGCTCTGGTATCCGTAGATGCCGCGCGCTTCGTCGCGGACGACGTGCCCATCGTCGAGTTCGATGACCCGCTTGCGCATCTGGTCGACCATCGTCGCGTCGTGGGTCGCCATGACCACCGTGGTGTCGGTTCGGTTGATCCGGTCCAGCAGCTTCATGATGCCGATGCTCGTCGAGGGGTCAAGGTTTCCGGTGGGCTCGTCGGCGATCAGGATCATCGGCCGGTTGACGAACGCGCGCGCCACGGCGACGCGCTGCTGCTCACCGCCGGACAGCTCGTCCGGCATGCGGTGTCCCTTGCCCTCGAGACCGACCAGCTCCAACGTCTCAGGCACCAGGCGCGCGATCTCGTTGCGCGACTTGCCGATGACCTGCAGCGCGAACGCGACGTTCTCGGTGACGGTCTTGTTGGGCAG
>DATFFJ010000202.1:0-2706 GCA_035250065.1 Aeromicrobium sp.
CGAGGGCGCCATGCGCCTCGCGTTCAAGACCAAGGGTGACGAGCGCGCGAACGCGCGGATCGAGATCCAGTGGGCCGAGATGGAGACCCGCTCGGCCTCGCAGGCTGCGGACGCTGCGGTGAAGCTGACGAGCGGCGACAACCCGGTCATCACCCCGCAGACGGCGCAGGAGAAGTGGCTCGGCATGTCGCAGACCGAGCGTGACCGCGACGCCGCGTGGCGGCTCGAGAACGGTGCCGGCGTGAACCTCGCCGCGCTGTTCGACCCTGACGCGGAGCAGTAATGGCGCTGACGACCCGGCAACTGACCGTTGTCCACCGTCGCCAACAACTCGCACTCCGCAAGATCACCCTGGCCGAGATGCGGAAGTTGTGGCCGGCGCTCGACTGGGAAAACCTCGACTCCACGTATCCCGCTCTGGCGGGCGCAACCGCCGAGATGGTCGCTCGGTACCGCCGAACCTCTGCGGGGCTCGCAGCGGCCTACCTGCGGGCGTATCGCGTGGCCTCTGGCCTCGACGGTGACGTGAAGATCGTCATCCCACAGGCGTTGAACGTCGAACAGATGGATTCGACCCTGCACTCGCTGACCGTTGCAGCGGCCAAGACCTCTGCGGCTAAGGGCGTACTCGCACCCGAGGCGATGAGTAACGCGCTCACCCGGTCATCGGGCGCGATGGCTCGCCTGGTGCTCGACGCGGGCCGCGAGACGGTCACCCGCACGATCCAGTCCGACGAGCAGGCGACCGGCTGGCGGCGCGTCCTCGGTGGCGGCGGCTGCGACTTCTGCCGCAAGCTCGCCGGTCGCGTCTACCCGCGCGACAACGCCGACTTCGACGCGCACGGCAAATGCGGCTGCACCTCTGAGCCGGTCTACGGCTAACCACGATCTCCCCGCAGTCATGCGGGTTACGCCTACGCGCAGCGGTCAATGTGCGGACTGATGGAGGATCCATGCCCGAGGAGCAGGCAGCAGCAGGTCAGAACGAGTCGAACGACGACGGCGGCAACAGCGGGTTCACGCCTCCCGCAACGCAGGACGAGCTCAACAAGATCATCAGCGACCGGGTTGCCCGCGAGCGGGCCAAGTTCGCTGACTACACGGATCTCAAGAGCAAGGCTGCGAAGTTCGACGAACTCGACCAGGCCAGCAAGTCCGAGCAGGAACGACTCACTGAACGACTGACGGCCGCGGAGACGCGCGCCGCCGAGTTGGAGCAGCGGTCAATCCGGCTCGAGGTCGCCTCAGAGAACGGGCTCACCCCCGCTCAGGCTAAGCGACTCGTTGGGGCGACCCGCGAGGAACTTGAGGCCGACGCGAAGGAACTCCTCGCCACCTTCAAGCCCGCGTCCGACGAGAGCAGCGAAGACGTTGCCGGCTCGCTCGACCTGGGCAACCGCGGCGGCGCACCCCGCAAGGGCGCATCAACCGCCGAACAGTTCGCGGCTGCCATCGACGGCAGCTTCACCCGTTGACACACCACTTTGAAAGGTAGGTAGCCCTCATGGCTGCTGGCGACATCAACAGGGGAACCACCGGGGTCAACCTCCCGGCAGCGGTTTCCACCGAAATCTGGGGCGGTGTGCAGGAGGCTTCGGCCGTCATGGCCGCCTCGCGTCAGATCACCCTTCCCGGCTCCGGGGTTTCGATCCCGGTCGTGACCGGCGATTCTGCCGCTGACTGGGTTGCGGAGTCGGCTGAGAAGCCCGTCTCGCACGCCACCCTCGGCAGCAAGACGATGACCCCCTACAAGCTCGCGGTCATCGAGACCTTCTCGATGGAGTTCCGCCGCGACCTGCCCGCCCTCTACGGCGAGCTGGCCCGTCGTCTCCCGAACGCGCTCGCCAAGAAGTTCGACGAGACCGTTCTCGCCGGCACCGCTCCCGGTTCCGGCTTCGACGTGCTGTCCGCTGCCCCGGCTCTGACCGTGGACGGCACCGACACCTACGCCGACCTCGTGGCCGTGTTCAACGCGGTCGCCGCGGCTGGTGGCAACCTGTCCTCGTGGCTCGCGTCGCCGTCGTTGCAGGGTCTCCTGCTCGGCTCGACCGACACCCTCGGTCGCCCGTTGTTCATCAACGACGCGAACGGGGAGGGCGTGGTCGGCAACATCCTCGGCCGCCCGGTGTACGGCACCCGCCGCACGCTTCAGTCCTCGACCACGGTCGGCGACACCACGGGCGTGGCTGGCGACTTCGCCGGCTCGGCGATCTTCGGCACCGTCGAGGGCGTCCAGGTCGACGTGAGCGACCAGGCGACCGTGAACGACGGCGGCACGCAGATCAACCTCTGGCAGCGCAACATGTTCGCTGTCCGGGCCGAGATCGAGGTCGGCTTCGTTGTGCGCGACGAGGACCACTTCGTCCGCATCACTGACGGCGCCGTCGACACCCCGTGATCCCGCTGAGGGATCCTTCCGGGCGGATCCTGCGAGTCTCCGAGCGGTCAGTTGACGCTTGGGTCTCGCGGGGTTACCGGAAGGTCGAGAGCGTCAAGCCGGAACCCGAAGCGGAGCCGGTGAAGAAGACGACGAAGAAGTCCAGTTCCACCAAGAAGTAGACGGGAGGCGGTCAGCATGGGCACGTTCCTCACAGTCGATGACCTCGCACCCTTCGCCACCATTGAGGCGACGAAGGCGGCGGCGATGATCGAAGACGCCGAGGCGATGGCCGTGCTGGCCGCCCCCTGTATCAACGCGGCGGGATT
>DATFFJ010000203.1:0-13509 GCA_035250065.1 Aeromicrobium sp.
AGTTCCTGGCCATCGGGCCACTGCTGAAGCTGGTTTTCCGGCCGTGGGCAGAGGGAACCGAGAACGTGCCGAGCGACGGCCCCGCCATCTTGGCCAGCAATCATCTCTCTTACAGCGACTGGTTGTTCATGCCGGTGTGCATTCCTCGGCGGGTGACCTTTGTGGCAAAAGCCGAGTACTTCGAGTCGCCCGGCATCAAGGGTTGGCTGCAGAAGAAGTTCTTTGCCGGTTCCGGCCAAGTACCCATCGATCGGACCAGCGGGTCTGCGGCCGCTGGCGCGATCCAGACTCAGCTGCGGCTGCTGGCTGATGGGCAGGTCTGCGGCATCTATCCCGAGGGCACGCGCTCGCACGACGGCAAGCTGTACCGCGGCCGGACCGGCGTCGCACGACTCGCTTTGGAGTCTGGTGCGCCGGTGATTCCGGTTGCGGTCATCAACACCGACGTCGTTGCTCCACCCGGCAAGGTCTTCGGCAAGTTCGCACGGCCCGGCGTCCGGTTCGGCCAGCCGCTGAACTTCAGCCGGTACGAGGGGATGCAGGACGATCGCTACGTGCTGCGCGCCATCACCGACGAGATCATGTACGAGATCATGCGGCTGTCCGGACAGGAGTACGTCGACCTGTACGCGCAGGACGCCAAGCGTCGGGCGAGGGACGAGGAGCGCGCGGCCGCCAAACGTCAGGAGCAGGCGGCGGCGGACGAAGTTTGGGAGCAACTTTCGGAGTAATCCGGCGACCTTGGCGATCAGGTTTCGAACGAATCGCCTTGGGTGGCATCGTCATCAAGACCCGCGTCCAAATCACCAACGTGTGCACCTGAGCTCATGATTCGGTAGTGGCATGCGTGTTGGGATGCTGACCGGCGGCGGCGACTGCCCCGGATTGAACGCGGTGATTCGCGGTGCCGTCCGCAAGGGCGTGAAGGCCCATGGGCACGAGTTCGTCGGCTTTCGCGACGGCTGGCGTGGCCCGTTGGAGAACGAGACGATGCCGCTGGGCATCGATCAGGTGCGCGGCATCCTCCCACGCGGCGGCACGATCCTGGGGTCGTCGCGGACCAATCCGTTCGCGGTCGAGGGTGGCGTCGAGCGGATCAAGGAGAACCTGGCCGCCAACGGATGTGACGCGCTGATCGCGATTGGCGGCGAGGACACGTTGGGCGTCGCGACACAGCTTTCTGAACTTGGCGTCAACGTCGTGGGTGTCCCGAAGACGATCGACAACGACCTGTCCGGAACGGACTTCACCTTCGGCTTCGACACCGCGGTGAACATCGCGATGGAGGCCATCGACCGCCTCCACACCACGGCCGAGTCGCACCATCGCGTGATCATTGTCGAAGTCATGGGCCGGCACGCCGGTTGGATCGCCCTCCATTCGGGCATGGCCGCCGGCGCCAACATCATCCTGATCCCGGAGCGTCCGTTCGACATCGACAAGGTGTGCGCCCAGGTCGAGAGCCGGTTCGCGACCCGCTACTCACCGATCATCGTCGTCGCCGAAGGAGCCATCCCCAAGGAAGGGACGATGGAGCTCGTGAGTGGCGAGAAGGACGCCTTCGGGCACGTTCGCCTGGGCGGCATCGCCGACCGGCTCGCCAAGGAGATCGAGGGCCGGACCGGCAAGGAAGCCCGGGCGGTCGTGCTCGGCCACATTCAGCGCGGGGGGTCGCCCACGGCGTTCGACCGCTGGCTGGCCACCAGATTCGGGCTGCACGCCATCCAGGCCGTCACCGATGGCGACTTCGGCACCATGGTGGCGCTCGACAAGACCGAGATCATCCGGGTTCCACTGTCGGAGGGCACCAAGGAACTCAAACTGGTCCGCCCCGATTTGTATGACGAGGTGGAAGTCCTCTTCGGCTAAGTGGCAGAGGCGAGGGGAGCCGAGGCCCCTGTTCATCTCCCGTAGAATCGCTTGGTGACCATTCCCAGCTTGGAGGCTCTGCACGCGCTCGGACCCGTGCAGCAGCCGACGTACGTCGATGCCGCCGCGCGCGACCGCGCGGTGGATCAACTGCGACGCATGCCTCCACTGGTCTTTGCCGGCGAGTGTGACGACCTCCGGGAGCGCATGGCCGCGGTCACCCGCGGCGAGGCGTTCCTCCTGCAGGGTGGCGACTGCGCCGAGACGTTCGAGGGGGTGACGGCCGAGAACGTACGCAACAAGCTGCGGGTCCTGCTCTCCATGGCGGTGGTCCTCACGTACGCGGCGAGCGTTCCGGTGGTGAAGGTCGGACGGCTGGCCGGCCAGTACGCCAAGCCACGCTCCAGTGACACGGAGACCCGGGACGGAGTCACGCTGCCGGCCTACCGCGGCGACGCCGTCAACGGCTTCGACTTCACGCCGGAGGCTCGAGCGCACGATCCGCAGCGGTTGGTCGAGGTCTATCACGCCTCCGCCGCGACCCTGAACCTCGCGCGGGCCTTCACCACCGGCGGCTACGCCGACCTGCGCCAGATGCACGCCTGGAACGCAGACTTCATCAAGCGCAGCCCAGTCGGACAGCACTACCGGGCGCTGCAGGACGAGATCGACCGGGCGCTGGCGTTCATGGACGCCATCGGCGTCGACCCCGATGAGTTCCACAGCGTGGACTTCTACTCTTCGCACGAAGCGCTCATCCTGGAGTACGAGCACGCGCTGACGCGCATCGATTCGCGGACCGACCACGCCTACGACGTCTCCGGCCACTTCGTCTGGATCGGCGAGCGCACCCGCCAACTCGATGGCGCGCACGTCGAGCTGTTGAGCCGGATCGCCAACCCGATCGGTGTGAAGCTGGGCCCGGCGTCAACACCCGACGACGCCATCGCGCTCTACGAGAAGCTCAACCCCGATCACACGCCCGGACGGATGACGTTCATCACCCGGATGGGCGCCGACAAGATCCGCGATCTGCTCCCGCCACTGATCGAGAAGGTCACCGCGGCCGGCGTCGAGGTCGCCTGGGTCTGCGACCCGATGCACGGCAACACCTTCGAGACCTCCAATGGCTACAAGACGCGCGAGTTCGATGACGTCATCGACGAGGTCCGCGGTTTCTTCGAGGTACATCGTTCACTCGGGACGTGGCCGGGTGGGATTCACGTCGAGTTGACCGGCGACGACGTCACCGAATGCCTTGGTGGCGGCGCTCGGTTGTCGGCCGAGAACCTCTCGCACCGCTACGAGACTCTGTGCGATCCCCGGTTGAACCGGGAGCAGTCGCTGGAGCTCGCGTTCCTCGTTGCGGAGATGCTCGGCTAGCTAGTCGTTGTCGTCGTTCTTGTTGTTCCCGCCTTGGCTCGGCTGTTGCGCGCAGTAGATGGTCACCGTTGAACCGACCTTGGCCTCGCCACCGCTCGGATTCTGGGCAACGATCCGGCCATCGCCGCCGGTGCGTTCGATGTCGAACCACTTGCTCAGCTCGTCGTCGCCACTGTCGCAGTCTTCGCCGACCACGTTCGGGACGTCGACCTCCTCCGGGCCGAGCGAGACGGTGATGGTGATCGTGTCGCCGCGGTACTGAGTGCCACTGCTCGGGTACTGGCTGATGACACGACCTTCGGCGACGCGGTCGGAGTAAGCCTGGCGAACGGCCACGGCGAATCCCCGGTTCTGCAGCGTGTAGAACGCGCCGCCTCGGGTCTGCCCGGCGGTGTTCACGACCTGGATCGGCTCGCGGCCCTTGCTCACCACAAAACTGACCCGGGCATTGCGACGGAGTCGGTCACCGACCTGGACACCGGTCAGCGCGCTGACCCGCCCTTTGCCCACCGTCTGGCTCCAGTCCCGGGTGACGTTGCCGACCTGCAAGCGCTCCTTGCGGAGCGCCCGGATCGCCTCCGACGTCGTCTTGCCCTTGAGGTCGGGAACAGGATGCCGCTCCGGGCCCTTGGAGACCGTCCCCTCGATGAGCGCGCCCGGGAGGACGCGGTTCCCCGGCTCCGGATCGGTCTTCATGACGGTGCCCAGGGGAGCCGTTTCAGAGAAGGCACGGCTGGCGACCTTGAACTCGAAGCCGGCGGCCTCTGCTTCCGCGACCGCGTTCGTCTCCGACATGCCGACGAGCCGTGGGGCACTTTCGTAGCGGGCGATGCCGTAGTACCAGCTGATCCCGGCGATGACGAGCGCGACACCGAGGACCGCGAGGAGTATGTAGAGGCCGCGCTTGCTGTTGTCGAGCGACAGGCGATCCTCGCGATAGTGCTGCACCGAGATCGGCGGCACGATGCCGCGTGGCGGCGGGGGCGCGCCCGTGGTCCACGCCACGGTCGGCTCGCTGGGCCGCTCGGTGCTCACGATGTCGGTGACGACCGAGTCCTCGGCCCGGAGGTTGCCACCGGTGGCGAACATCGGGTTCACGTGAGCTGTCGGTTCCTCGTCGGCATCATCCGAGCGGGAATCGTGGTCGTCGGCCATCGTGGCCCCTTCAGTGGGTTGAAGTTGGGCGGCCAACGCCGCGTCGTGTTCCAAGCCTTGGTCCAGCGCGCGCTGGACGCGCCGCACCATCTGCAAAAGTACGCGGGCATCGGCTGGCCGCTGGCTTCGGTCCCGCGCCGTGGCGCGGGCGACGAGCGCATCGAGGTAGTCCGGGATGCCCGGCTGCACGGCTGAGGGCGCCCCGACGTCCTCGTGCACGTGCTTGTACGCCACCTGGATCGGGGTGTCGCCGCCGTGCGGCTTTGCCGCGGTCAGCATCTCGTAGAGCATGGCGCCGCAGGCATAGATATCGGAGCGGGCATCGGCGCGCTCATTGAGGACGATCTCCGGCGCGATGTAGGAGACCGTGCCGATCAGGGCGCCGCCCGGTGCCGTGGTGGCCGTCGACACGGCTCGTGCCAAGCCGAAGTCGGCCACTTTCACATCGCCGTCCGGCGTGAGGAGCACGTTCTCTGGCTTGATGTCGCGGTGGATGATGCCAGCGGCGTGCGCGGCAGCGAGCGCGACGAGGATGTCGGCGAGGATGCCGAGGCTGCGGTCGGGCGACAGTGGCGCTTCGGCTCGCAAGACGTCTCGGAGGGTCTGGCCCGGGATGTACTCCATGACCAGGTACGTGGCGTCAAGATCGCTGCCCTGGTCGTAGACGGACACCACGCCGCGGTGGTTCAGGCGTGCGGCGGCCTTGGACTCGCGATTGAAGCGCTCAAGGAAGTCGACCTCGTCGCCCATGTTGCGATGCATGACCTTGATCGCCACGGTCCGATCGAGGCGTTGATCCGTCGCGCGATAGACGGTGGCCATGCCACCGCGCGCGATCCGCTGATCGATCAGATACCGACCGCTGAGGACGCGGCCGACAAGGGCATCGCCGCCCGGAGGTGCCACGCCATCCTCCTATGCCGGTCGCGGGTGGGCCCCAATCGTGGGTGCCGCCTCGATTGTAGGTAATGGCTGTCAGGATTTTCGTCGCCTCGCATCAACGTTCGCGACGCGTCGCGCTTCGGATCAGCGTCTCCAGCACCTCGCGGGCGGCGTGGGGGAGTCGATCGAGGGCGGCCAAGGCCTCGCCTTCGAGGCGCGCGATGTCGGCCTCCACAGCTGCCAAGGCCCCTGAGCTCTCAATCATGGCGGACAGTTCGTCGACACCGTCGGCCGTCCCGAGGAGAGCTTCGATCCGCTCCCGGTCGGCCGCCGTTCCCGCCGCAGCTGTGCGGGCGATCAGCACGGTCCGCTTGCCTTCGCGGAGATCGTCTCCCGCCGGTTTGCCAGTCACCGCCGGGTCGCCGAACACGCCCAACACGTCGTCGCGCAGCTGGAACGCCTCTCCGAGCGGGAGCGCAACGGCACTGAGGGCCTCCAGAATCCCAGCGTCGGCGCCCGCCAGCGCCGCACCGATGTGCATAGGCCGTTCGACCGTGTACTTCGCCGACTTGTAGCGGATGACCCGCATCGCGACGTCGACATCGAGGTTGCCGCGCGCCTGGGCGAGAACGTCCAGGTACTGGCCAGCCGCCACCTCCGTCTTGCACCGGTCGAGCCACGGGAGGGCATCGGCGAGGTGGGGCAGGTCGCTGGCTCGGAACTGCTCATCCACCCACGACAGCATGAGGTCGCCGAGGAGAATCGCGGCCGCGGCGCCGTGGCGCTCGGCGCTGCCGAGCAGGTTGTCAGCTCGATGCAGCTGCTCGAACTGGCGATGGAGACTGGGTCGTCCACGGCGCGTGTCTGAGCCGTCCATCAGATCGTCGTGGGCGAGTGCACTGCCTTGGAGCCATTCGAGGGACGCGGCCGCGTCGACGAATGCCGGCAGGTCGGGATCACCCCCGGCGACCAGCCAGCCAGCCCGGCAGAACAGCGGGCGCAACCGCTTGCCCCCGGCGATGAACTCGATCGCCGCGTCGGCGAACGGAGCAAGCTCGGGGCTGATCGCCTCGAGTTCGGCGCGCTTGGCCGCGGAGAAGCGAGCCAATGCGGCGTCCACGCGCGCATGGAAGGCGTCGTCGGTATCCGGGGGCGGGAGGGACATCCCGCTGGCGGGGGACTCCCGCCTGCGGGGGACCGTCATCTTCCGGACGATACCGTTAGGACTATGACTGAAGCCGCTCCGTCGCTCGCCGCCCACCTGCGGGCCGGGCACCGTTCGGTCTCCTTCGAGTTCTTTCCGCCGAAGGACGACGAAGGCGAAGCTGTGCTGTGGCAGAGCATCAGCGATCTGGAGCCGCTGGAGCCGACGTTCGTCTCCGTCACGTATGGAGCCGGTGGCACCAGCCAGGACCGCACGGTTCGGGTGACCGCGCGCATCGCCGATGAGACCTCGCTGCGGCCGGTCGGGCATCTGACGCTGGTCGGTCAGAGCGCCAGCGAGATCGAAGGCGTGCTCAAGCAGTACGCGGCCGCCGGCATCAATCACGTGCTTGCGCTACGTGGTGACCCGAAGGGCGGACCGCGCGCACCGTGGGAGACCCATCCGGAGGGCATGAGCCACGCGGTCGAACTGGTCGAGATGGCACGTGACCTCGGGGGTTTCTGCATCGGCGTCGCGGCGTTCCCGGAGGGACATCCCGACGCGCCCTCGCTGGAGCGCGACGCCGAGGTGCTCGTCGCGAAGGCCGAGGCCGGCGCCGAGTACGCGATCACCCAGTTGTTCTTCCGGGCATCTGACTACTTCGCGCTGGTCGATCGCGTGCGGTCGCTCGGCAGCGACATCCCGATCATCCCGGGGATCATGCCCATCCTGAACTTCTCCCAGGTGGCGCGGATGGCGGAGTTGTCTGGCGCTGAGCTCCCGTCCGAGGTCCTCGACCAGATCGTGCCCATTCAGGACGATCGCGAAGCCGTGCGGGCCAAGGGCATCGAACTGGCCACGCAGCTGTGCCGCGAGCTGGTGGCCGGCGGCGCGCCCGGCTTGCACTTCATCACGCTCAACCGGTCCAAGGCCACGCGGGAGATCTTCGAGGCGCTCCGCGCCGAAGGCCGGATATAGCGCTTCAGGCCTTTCCGACTCTTTCGGCGATGGCGGCCGTCTGCGAGCCGATCATCTCGATGGTCGGGCCGGGATGGGCGTTGGCGCCGGCAAAGAACACGGTGTCATCGAAGGCCGAGATGGGGCGTGTGCCCGTCGTCCGCCAGTTCTGCCACTGCCACCCCCAGGCAGCGCGGCTGACCAGCTCGACCGGGGCCATGTCGTGGCGCTCGACCACGTGCGCGCGCAGGTCGATTCCGACGCGTACCAGCGCAATCAGGGGATCCTCGGCATTGTGATGTGTGATCGTCCAGGCGTCTGATCCGTCGCTCCACAGATGCATGGGTGGGTTGCTGTGGGCCATGACGTCACGCGGCAAGTCCGGCGCATCGGGCCCGAGCCGGATGAGCGTGCGGGAGGCTGGGATCAGCGGTAGGCCGTATGGCGTCGGGACCTGGGCCGGCAGGCGCTGGCCGGCCCAGATCACCACGTCGGCCCCGACGGCGCCGCCGTCGGTGGCGACACCCGTCACGCGGCCGTTTCCGATGGTCAGCTCGTGCGCATGGACGTTCGTGTGGACGTCCACTCCGCGCTCATCCAGGCGCGCCGCGAGTGCTGCGGCGAGCGCAGGCATCCCGCCATCCACGCGCCACCGGCCAAACGTGCGTTCGACGTAGTTCTGCACCGCCACGAAGACGGGGACGAACGCCGGGTGCTCGCCGTCGAGGATGAGCGGGTCGAGGACGACCCGCTCGAGCCGCTGGTCCTTCAGCTCCTTGTATGCGCGTTTGCCGATTCGCCGGTCGCCGCGCAGCGTGCGCCGTACGCCCCGATCCGGTGGGGTGAGGGACTCGAGGGACGAGCGGCGGTAGACATCCCAGATGTCGGCCATGGCATCGAGCCACGGTGACCACCGATCGGTGCCGATGAATGCGTTGATGGCGTCATGTTGGGCCGCCCGGTCGCCGAACGGCAGGTCGAGGACCGACTTGTCGTCGAAGACGTGACGGCGGAACTCGACAGGTTGCAGATCCAGGACTCTCTCGAGCGGTCTCCCTGATTTACGGAAGAGATCGCGCAAGACGCCGGGCAGCGTCACGGTGTCGAGGCTCAACTGCCATGTGGTTTCGCCGATGCGGTGACCGAGGAGGCGGCCGCCGAGGGTGTCGGTCGATTCCAGCAGCACGACCTCATGCCGCAGCTTGGCCAGGCGAACGGCCGCGGACAGGCCGCCGAAACCGCCGCCGACCACGACCACACGCGCCATGCGCGCACCCTATGCGACTGGTTTGTCGGCCGTGACCCACCTAGACTGAGAACGACCCATCCAGGAGGCAACCTATGCCGCTGTCCGACGAAGAAGCTCGCCTTCTCCATCAGTTGGAGCAGTCGCTTGCCGCTGAGGACCCAGATTTCGCGTCCACGCTGCGCGGTTCGAAGTTGCTCGCGAAGAGCAAGCGGGTTGCGACGCTGTCCATCGTCGGATTCCTGACCGGCCTCGGGCTGCTGTTCGGCGGCGTGGTCATGGCCCGTACCTGGCTGGGCGTGGTGGGCTTCGTCGTGATGCTCGGCGCCGTGTACGTCTTCGTCACCGCTGGTCGGAGCGGACTCGCCGGGTCGGGTGAGCCCAGCCGTACGTCCGCCGCAGCCAAGCCCTCAGGCTCCTTCGTCGACCGGATGGAGGAGCGCTGGCATCGTCGTCAACAGGGTGACGATCGGTAGCGAACCGCCCCTTCGAAAGAACCGCCCATCGGGGCGGTTTTTTTGTGCCCGGATTTCTCGTTCTTGATGCAAAAAAGTGGCCCGAAACACACCTCCGTGGAGGAAAGTGGAGTACGGTGGGGCGAAATGGAGCGAAGCGACGTGTGGTGGAGCCGAGGGGAGGTGCGGGCGCGTGAGTCTGGACGCCAAGCACTTCATCGGCTTCCACACCCCGAAGCTGGACGAGAAGGGCCGGCTGTTCCTGCCGGCCAAGTTTCGCCCTCGGCTGGCCGAGGGGGTCGTCCTCATGCGTGGCCAGGAGCACTGCGTCTTCGGCTGGACGATCGAGGCGTACGAGGGAATCGTCGACCGACTCCGGGAACTTCCGTTCACCAATCGGGAGAGCCGGAACTTCGTGCGTATGGTCACCGCCGGCTCGTTCGAGGAGACGTTGGACAAACAGGGCCGCGTGATGATTCCGCCCAAGTTGCGCGAATGGGCGTACCTCGACCGCGACGTGACGGTGATCGGCGCCGGGAATCGGTTCGAGATCTGGGATTCGGCGCGGTGGGACGAGTTCTTCGAGGCTCAGGAGGAGCCGTTCGCCGATCTGTCCGACGAGGTGATGCCCGGCATCTTTTGATGCCTTTCACCGTGCAGCTCGATACCCGTCCGTCGGCGACTGACACCTCTTCCCCGGTGTCAGTACTGAACGGACGGGGATCAGGCCACACGGCGACGAGCACCAGAGGAGGAGCAGTGCAACCTGTTGGGCAGGCAGTGCAACGGTCTGGGCAACAGTCTGGGCGCCGCGTGCGCCACGACGTGGCCGATGCCGTGCTGCTCGCGGCCTTCTCGCTGGCGGTGTCTGCGGCTCTCGCCCTCGGGCTGTCGGCTTTCTCCCACTGGGTGGCCGCAGCATGACCATGAGCCCCAGCGGAGCCGAGTCTGCAGACGCCCAGCACATCCCGGTCCTTCTCGACCGTGTTCTCGACCTTCTTGCCCCAGCCGCCACGCAGGCCAACCCCGTGATCGTCGATGCGACACTCGGCCTTGGCGGTCACAGCGAGGCCTTGCTCGAGCGATTCGCCGATCTCGTCGTCATTGGGATTGACCGTGACCCTGAGGCGATCGCCCGGTCAGCCGAGCGGCTGGCCCGCTTCGGCGATCGGGCCATCCTGATGAACGCGGTCTACGACCAGGTCGGTGAGGTGATCCGCGACGCGGGCTTCGACGCCGTGTCGGGCGTCCTGTTCGACCTTGGGGTGTCCTCCCTGCAACTCGACGTCAAGGCGCGCGGCTTCGCCTATGCACAGGACGCGCCCTTGGACATGCGGATGAACCCGACGACGGGCCTGAGTGCGGCTGAGGTGCTCAACACGTACAGCGAACGCGACCTGGCGCGGGTGCTCCGGGAGTACGGCGAGGAGCGTTTCGCCGGGCGGATCGCCCAAGCGGTGGTGCGACAGCGGGAGCGGCGTCCGTTCGACACGAGTGCGCCACTGGTCGACCTCGTGCGCCAGTCGATTCCGGCCGCCGCCCGCCGTACCGGCGGCAACCCGGCCAAGCGGACGTTCCAAGCGCTTCGCATCGAGGTCAATGACGAGCTCGGTGCCTGGCACCGTGCCCTCCCTGCGGCACTCGAGGCGATCACCGTGGGTGGCCGCATCGTCGTCCTCGCCTACCACTCGCTCGAGGATCGGTTCGCCAAGCGAATCTTTGCCGCGGCCACGTCGTCGACGGCTCCGCGCGACCTGCCCGTCGTGCCGGCCGAGATGGCCCCCAAGTTCCGGCTCGTCACGCGCGGCGCGGAGCAGGCCACGCCCGCGGAGGTCGCCGAGAACTCTCGCGCGAAATCTGTTCGCCTGCGAGCGATCGAACGGATTGCGGCATGAGTGTCGTGACCTCCCCCAGTGCCCGCTTCCACGGGGCCATCCCGCACAAGCCATCGACCCGGATGCGCGGTGCGGCGCGCCCGCAACCCAAGCGCGGACTGCGTCTGGTCGCCCCGGTCACCCATCGCGCTCGCCGAACACCGTTCGTGGTCGTCCTGCTGGCGGTCGTCGGCAGTGGCCTTGTCGGGCTGATCCTCATCAGCACCGCCATGCAGGCCCAGACCTTCGAGCTGGCGGAGTTGACCGCCGAGGCCCGTGAACTCGAGACGGCACAAGAAGCGCTCCAGCGTGAGGTGAGCGAACTGGAGAGCCCCGAGCATCTCGGTCCGCTCGCAGTGGCTCGCGGCATGGTGCCGAGCCAAACGCCGGTCTACCTGCAATTGTCGGACGGAACGGTGAAGGGCTCGCCCAAACCGGCTGAGGAACGCTCCAACATCCGACAGGTGGTCCGGTGACCCGACAGCGACTCTCACGCCGAAGGCTGCGGTTCTGCCTGTATGCCTTCATCGTGGTGTTCGTTGTCTTCGCCGTCCGTCTGTTCCAGATCCAGGCGCTCGACATGGGCGCCTACGCGGCCAAGGCCGTGGCCGCCGGCACCGCACGCGTTGCGGTACCTGCGCCGCGGGGCGAGATCCTCGATCGCAATGGGCGGCCGCTCGCCGCGAGCGTGCACGGCCGGAACCTCACCGCCGACCCGTACCTCACCGCACCGAACGCCCCGGAGATCGCGGCCATTCTGCGCGAGCAGCTGGGAGACCGCATCGACTATTTCGACACCATCGACAAGCTACGCAAGAAGGTCTACAACCCGCAGACCAAGGAAATGGTCCCGGCTCGCTTCGTCTATGTCGTCAAGCGCTTGCCGGGTGACGAAGCGGACCAGGTTCTTGAGGCACTGAAGGAGTACCCGGGCATCTTCTCCGAGAAGATCGGCCTCCGCACCTATCCCGGCGGTCGCCTCGGAGCGAACCTGATCGGTTTCGTCGACGCCGAAGGCACGGGTCGAGCCGGCTTGGAGCAGGCGCTTGACAAGCGCTTGACCGGGACCGACGGCGAGAACACCTACGAGGTCTCCCCTCTGGGCGTGCGGATCCCGATGGCCGACACGACGGTTCGGGAGATGGTGCCCGGCTCCGACGTCGTGTCCACGATCGACCGAGATCTGCAGTGGTTCGCCGACAAGCGGCTCGCCGCCGGCGTCGACGAGGCGGGCGCCGACTGGGGCCTGGCCCTGACCATGGACGTGCGGACTGGCGAGATCGTGCAGATGTCGCAGTTCCCGTCCTTTGATCTGGCCGACCCGCAGGACCGGCGAGGAGCCTGGATCAAGAACCTCGCGGTCGAGCGGCCTTACGAGCCAGGCTCGGTGATGAAGACGATCACCATGGCTGCCCTCGCCGATCAGGGAAAGATCCGCCCGGAGTCGCCGATCGTGGTGCCGAAGGGCATCAAAGTGGACCAGTACCGCATTGGCGACTACTGGCGGCACGGCGTCCTCCACCTGACCGCGGCCGGAGTCATCGCGAAGTCGTCCAACCTCGGCACGATCGTGGCCGCCCGCCAGATGACGAAGCGCTCGCACTGGGAGTACCTCCGCAAGTTCGGCTTCGGACAGCTCACCGGGATCGGCTTGGCCGGCGAGACCGCGGGTCTGCTCCGGGACATCAACACCAATCCGTGGGCGGCCTCCCACCGGGCCACGATCGCGTTCGGGCAAGGCGTCTCCGTCAACGCCGTCCAGATGATCCGCGCGGTCGGCGCCGTCGCCAACAACGGCGTCCTGGTCACGCCGACGGTCGTCGACGCGTACCGACTTCCCGACGGACGCCAGATTGACGCGCCAGAGGGCGAGACCCGGCGAGTCGTTTCACCAGAAGCGGCGGCGATCGTGCGGCGCATGATGGAGCAGGTGCCCCGCTCGGACGGCGGCACGGCGCCGGCGGCACAGATCGCTGGCTATCGCGTCGCCGGAAAGACGGGTACGGCTTGGCGGGTGAGCCCCGAGACCGGCAAGTACATCCGTGGCCAGAACACCGTGTCGTTCGTTGGCTTCGCGCCGGCGGACAAGCCGCGCTTCATCACCTACGTGGTTCTGGACAAGCCGCACCGAAACGCCGGCGGTGGTTCGGCGGCCTCTCCGGTCTTCCACGACATCATGGCGATGGCGTTGGAGCGGTTCGGCGTGGTGCCGAGCGGCTCCAAGTCGCCCAAGGTCGATCTGGATTGGTGAGCGTCCGACTGAAGGATGCCGCAGGGCTCTACCAGCGATCCGGCCAGTGGGGGTACCTCCCGCGCAGACCTGGCGCGGGGGACGGTCGCGGTGTCGATGGCGGGTTTGCTTGGGCGTCGGCGATCGCCCGCAGGGCGACCGTCGCCGACAGTTCTAGGCTGTGCCCGTGGACGTGAGGCCAGAGCACCGCCCGGAGCGCTCGCTCGCCGAGATTGCCACGTTCCTGCGCATTGCCGCGCCGGCCGGCGGCGTTCCGCCGATCACCGGATTGAGTATGAACACGTCGCGGGTCG
>DATFFJ010000204.1:0-7279 GCA_035250065.1 Aeromicrobium sp.
CGAAACTGGGCCCCACCTGCGGCGGGGCCCAGTTTTCGTCGGTGGCAGGTCAGGGATTCGAACCCCGGAAGGCGTACGCCGTCTGATTTACAGTCAGATTCCTTTGGCCACTCGGACAACCTGCCAGTGCTGCGCGCAGCAGCCAGCAAGGTTACCTCACGGCGTCGCGTCTTCCACGTCGCAGGTGGTGGCCCCGGCTAGGGTCGCGATAAGGCATGCCCGCAAGGCAGAGGAGGCGACGTGACCACTGCGTGGAGTCGTGGAAATCGCATCGGGCTCGGCATGACCATCGTCATGGGTGCGGCCAACATCGTGCTCGGGCTCATCGACCTTCCGGCCCTACTGAACACGTCTGGAACGATGGCGGGTGGCCCTCCGTCCGGCGTGCTCATCGCCGACATGGTCCTCGGCGTCATCATGGTCATTTCGGCTGGCTTCGCGTGGTTCACCGTGAGCCGGAACGGCGCCACCATCGCATCGGTCGCGAACATCCTTCAGGGACTCACCGCCATTCCGGCGTTCCTCACTCCCGCGCCGGTCGCGTGGCGAGTCATCGCCGGCGTCATCATCGTGTGGACCACGGTGTCCGTCGCGCTGACACTGTCGCGATCTCGGGCGATGCGCGGGGCATAGGGTGGCCGTATGGCCGATTCCTCCTTCGACATCGTCAGCAAGATCGACCGCCAGGAAGCCGACAACGCGCTGAATCAGGCGGCCAAGGAGATCTCCCAGCGGTACGACTTCAAGAACACCGGCGCCTCGATCGCGTGGAGCGGCGAGCTCGGGATCGAGATCACCGCCAACGCCGAGGAGCGTGCGCTGGCCGTCCTCGACGTGTTCCAGAGCAAGCTGATCAAGCGGGGCATCTCGCTCAAGGCGTTGGAGACCGGCGAACCGAAGCAGTCCGGCAAGGAAGTCAAGATCTCCGGCACGTTCACCCAAGGCATCAACCAGGAACAGGCCAAGAAGGTCTCCAAGCTCATTCGCGACGAGGGACCCAAGAGCGTCAAGGTGCAGATCCAGGGCGACGAACTCCGCGTGTCCTCCAAGAGCCGGGACGATCTCCAGGCGGTCATCGCCCTCGTGAAGGGCGCCGACCTCGACTTCGCCGCTCAGTTCGTCAACTACCGGTGAGGTCTTCCGAGATCTAGTTGGGGTCGATCGTGACCGGCAGGACGTGGTCCAGCACGCCTGACGGCCAGACGCTCGCGGCAACCAACCCAAGCGCGCCGAGGGTCACGACCAGCACCGCCAACCGGACACCCGCAGAGCCGGCAACGCTGCGGAAGGGCGTCGAATCGGCCGGTGCGAACAACGTCGCGACGAGTTTGAGGTAGTACGCGAGCCCGAGCATGACGTTGACCGCCATGACAATCGCCAGCCACAGCGGACCGTCCTGCACCACTGGGACGAAGACGACGTACTTGGTCACCAACCCGATCACGGCCGGCGGGAATCCAGCGAGGGTCAGGACGGCGAACGCCAGCGGGACGCCGACCCACGGGTCCGTCCGCGCCAAGCCGGCGAGCTCCTCGTAGGAAGTCGATCCCCGAACCTTGAGCACCACCGCCAACGCCACGAACGCCACAATGTTCGCCAGCGCGTAGACGGCGAGGTACTGGGCGGCGGCATTGGTCGACACGACGAAGTCGGGGCCGACGGCGGGAGCCAGCAGGAAGCCGGCCTGGGCGATCGACGACCAGGCCAAGACGGCGACACCGTCGCGCTGACGCAGCGCGCCGAGGTTGCCGACCGTCATTGAGAGCGCGGCGACGATCGCAACCACGGGCTGCCAGATCGACGCATGCTGTGCCGGCAGACCCAAGTACAGAAGGACCAGCAGTGCGCCGAGCGTCGCCGCCTTCGACACCGACGCCAGGAAGCCGGCCACCACCGGCGAGGCGCTGCGATAGGCGTCAGGCACCCAGGCGTGGAACGGCACCGTGCCGATTTTGAACAGGAACCCAGTGACCGTCAGGAGGATGCCAACCGTCACGGCGGCCTTGGCACTGCCCACGATGTCCGAGCCCATGAAGCCGTAGCGCAGCGACCCCGTGATCCCGTACAGCAGCGCGATGCCCATCAGGGTGATCGCGGTCGCGACGACAGACGTCAGGAAGAACGTCCATGCCGCCCCGATCGCCCGGCGGTCGGCCTGCCGGAGGCCGACCAAGGCAATGGACGGGAGCGTCAGCAGTTCCAGCCCGACGAGCAGCGTGACGAG
Organism: Aeromicrobium sp.; assembly: GCA_035250065.1. Taxonomy (GTDB): domain Bacteria; phylum Actinomycetota; class Actinomycetes; order Propionibacteriales; family Nocardioidaceae; genus Aeromicrobium. The sequence goes on from DATFFJ010000204.1 coordinate 2,225, forward strand.
ATCCACGGCGCCCACGATCACCAGGCCACCGGCGGCCGCGGACCCGACCAGGAACTGGAACTCGCCTGGCGGCATCGCGTTCTCGGTGTGCAGCACCGCGGACGCGAGCACGATCAGCGTGGTGCCGATCAGGATGACGCCGTCGAATCCGAACGGCAGCCCGGCACTCCACACATCGAGCGTCAGTGCCGCGACGGACGCGGCGAGCATCGGCAGCCAGCTGAGCACGAACGACCGTTTCGTCGTCAGCAGGTCGGCGACGAGCGCCACCAACGCACCGCCAGCGAGCACGATGGCCGGACCGAAGATGTCCCAGCTGATCGGGATCATGGCGCGTACCCGATCGGCGGGAACAGGTCGAAGATCAGGCCCGGGAACAGCCCGAGGACGAGGATCGGCACCAGAAGCGCGACGGTGACGAGTCCCTCGCGGCGGACGATGTCACGGTCCAGGTCCAGCCGCGTCGGGACGCCCTGCAGCAGCATCCGCGCGAAGCGGGCGACATACGCGGTGGCCAGGATGATGCCGAGCGTGGCGATCACCATGAGGACCACCGAGAACGTCTGCGGCAGCAGCGATGCCGGCTCGTACGCGGCGCGCAAGGTCAGGAACTCGCCCCAGAATCCGGCGAGGCCGGGCAGGCCGATCGTCGCCAGCCCGGCGACGAGCAGCGCGACGGCGCGCCAGGGCGCACGTCCGAACAACCCACGGCCCAGTGCAGCCAGCGACGCCGTGCCATAGCGCTCCTTGAGCGAACCGGCCAGGAAGAACAGGAGCCCGGTGATGAGCCCGTGGGCCACCGATCCGAAAACCGCGGCGACGATGCCCGTCTGGCTCATCGTCGCGATCGCCAGAGCGACGAAGCCCATGTGGCCGATGCTCGAGTAGGCGACGAGCCGCTTGAGGTCGTCCTGGGCCAGGCAGGCGAGCCCGGCCCACAGGATGCCCAGGACGCCGAGGCCGGCCAGCCACGGTGCGATGCGTTCGGTCGCCTCGGGAAGCATCTGGACATTCAGCCGGATCAAGCCGTAGGTGCCGAGCTTGAGGAAGATGCCGGCCAACAACACCGAGCCGACGGTCGGAGCCTTGCTGTGCGCATCCGGCAGCCAGGTGTGAACAGGTACGAGAGGCACCTTCACTGCGAGTCCGACGGCGATGAGGATGGCTCCGGTGAGCGACGGATCTCCGTGCTCGACGACCTGCCCGATCTGCAAGCTGCCGGCCCGGATCGCTACGAGCACGAACCCGACCAGCATGATCGCGGAGCCGGTCACGGTGTAGAGCAGGAACTTCGTCGCTGCGGGTCGCGCGTCGTCAGCACCCCACCGCGCGATGACGAACCACATGGGGATCAAGGCGAACTCGAAGAAGATGAAGAACAGCAGCAGGTCCTGGGCCACGAAGACACCGATCGACGCCGCCGCGATCACCATGAGGAGCGCAACAAGCGCCGGCGAGGAATCGCGACGCCAAAGCCAGATGCAGCAGCACAGCGTCAGGAACGCGGTCAGGAGCGCCAGCGGCCACGAGACCTCGTCGACGCCGACGTGGAAGCGAGCGCCGATCAGGTCGATCCACGGCTGGTCGATCTCGGCCCACAGGGTTCCGGGCCGACCGACCGGGATCCGGGCCAACTCGACCAGGGCGACCAGTGAGGCGATGGCGCCGAGTTCAGCCGCACGACGTCCGGCGAACGCGCGCGGCGCGACGGCCAACACGAGGGCGGCGACGGTCGGGGCGAGCAGGGCAGCGGCGATCACGACACGACCACCCGGACTAGTGCGTACGTGACGAGCGCGAGTACCCCCACCGCGATGCCGGTCGCGTACAGCTGCGCCTTGGCGGACTGCAGCCGATCGACCAGCCAACTGCTCCCGGTCGCCGCGTGCACACTTCCGCGCGGGTACGAGTCGATGAGGTTGTCGTCGGCCCAGACGACGGTGCGCGCCTTCCACCCGGCGATCGCAGGAATGAACCGGGTGAATACGCGGTCGTAGCCGAACTCACCGGCCAGCACACGCCCCGCGCGCGACTCGAAGGTTCGCGCGCGGAGCAGCCAGCCGAGCCCGATGCCGACCACAGCAGCCACGGTCGACAACGCCCCGATCCCGAGATGCAGCGGCTTGCCGATCGACAACGCGAACGAAGCAAGCGCGAGCAGGGCCAGCGGCAGCCACATGACCCAGGGAGTCTGGTGCTTCTCCTTCGCCTCGCCCAGGAAGGTCAGCGCCCACAATCGGGTCGAATACGCAGCAGTCACGATCGACGTCAGGAGCACCACGCCGAAGAGCGCCGGCGTGCCGCGCACGGCCTCGAGGACCTCGTCCTTGGTGAAGAACCCGACGGTCGGGGGGATGCCGGCGAGTGCCAGGAAGCCGACCGTCATCGTCCAGAAGGCAACAGGCGTGGCTCGGCGGAGCCCGCCCATCGCTGACAGCGCACTGGAACCGACGGCGTGCATCACGACGCCGCAGCCGAGGAAGAGCAGGGCCTTGTACGCACCGTGCGACATGAGATGGTCGACGGCCACCCGCCCGTCGGCGACGGCCACGGCCGCGAACATGATCGCCAGCTGGCTGACCGTCGACCAGGCCAGCGCCCTCTTGAGGTCGGTCTGGACGAGGGCGAACAGCGCCGCCGACAGCATGGTCACCGCGGCCACGACGGCCAGTGTCGTCATCGCCACCTGCGACGTCGCGTATACCGGGAGCAGTCGGGCCAGCAGGAAGACGCCGGCGGCCACCATCGTGGCGGCGTGGATCAGCGCCGTGATCGGCGTCGGGCCCGGCATTGCGTCCGGCAGCCAGGTCTGCAGCGGCACCTGCGCCGACTTGCCGACCACGGCAACGATGAGCAGCAGGCCGATCAGCGTGGCGTTGCGCGGATGCTCAAGGCCAGAGGCGACCAGAATCTCGCTGATCGAGTACGTGCCGTACGTCTGGCCAAGGATCAGGATGGCCAGCAGCAGACCGATGTCGGCCGCCCTCGTGACGAGCAGCGCCTTCGCCGCGCCTGACTGCGCATCGTCTCGCTCCCAGTGATGCCCGATGAGCAGGTACGAGCAGACGCCCATGACCTCCCAGCCGATGAGGAGCACAAACAGGTTGTCGGCTGCCACCACCGCGACCATGGCGAGGAGGAACAGGACAATCAGCAGCGCATAGGACCGGAAGCGGGGATCGTCGCCCATGTACTTCGTCGAATACAGCTGGACGAAGAATGCGACGGCAGCGGCCAGCAACATCACCTGGGCGGAGGCCGAACTGACCAGCGCGTCAAGAGTCAGCGTCGGCAGGACCGGGCCAATGTCGTTGCCTTGATAGTCCCCCACCACCCGCGTACGCGTGCCGACGTGCGGGATCGCCCACCAGGCAACGGCACCCGAAACCAGAGCGGTGAGTGCGACGTACGGCCAGCGCCGGCCCTTCAGGAGCTTCACGACACCCGCTCCACGTCATCGACATCGACCGTCCCGCGGGCCCGGAACAGGGCGAGGATGATGGCGAGCCCGAGGCCGATCTCGGCAGCCGCGAGCGCGATGACATAGAGCGTCAGCACCTGGCCGGTGTGGGTCGTGTCGCCGTACCAGGCGTCGTAGGTGACGAGCTGGAGGTTGACGGCATTGAGCATCAGTTCCACGCCGATCAGCGCGAGCACTGCGTTGCGCCGCGCCAGCACGCCGTAGAGCCCGACGCCGAACAGCGCCGCGGACAGCAGCAGCGGAAACAGCAACGGCATCAGTGCTCTCCCGCTTCGGTTCCGCGCGCGATGACGATCGCCGCGATCAGGGCGACCAGCAGCACCACGCTCAGCACCTCGAACGCGAGCACCCACTCGGTGAAGATCGCCGAGCCGATGTTCTCGGCCGTGCCGAGGCGCCGAACCTCAAACCGGGATCCACCAAAGGTGACGGCGAAGACGGCAGTCAGGCCGAGCGTTGCAAGCACGCTGACCACGGCCGCCGGCCGGCTGTTCTTCGTGACTTCGGCGGACGCCACCGCGGTCGGCCGTCGGGTGAGCATCAACGCAAACACGATGAGCACGACGACGGCTCCGACATAGACGAGGACCTGCACCCAGGCGAGCAGTTCGGCACCCAGAAGCAGGAAGGTGCCGGCGACGGCACCGAGCGTCACGACCAGCCACAGCGCGGCATGCATGAGGTGGCGGCTCGCAACCGCCAGGACGCCGGTGGCCAGAGCGACGACACCGAGGAAGACGAAGAGGATCTCGGCGATCATGGCGACTCCTCGGGTGGTTTCGAAGCCGCCTGCCCTGGCTGGTGGTACCCCTCGCTTGCGGGGGACTCAACCAGCGGTGCGCCTGGCTCGATCGCGGTAGGTACCGGAACCGACCACATCCACTCGCGCAGTTCGTCCTTATCGTGGGTCAGCTTGCCGATGTCGGTCGTCGCGTACTCAAACTCCGGTGACCAGTGCAGCGCGTCGAACGGACACACCTCGATGCAGATGCCGCAGTACATGCACAGGGACCAGTCGATGTCGAACCGATCGAGCACGTTCTGCTGGCGATCGCGCCCGCCTTCCGTCGTCGCCGGGATGGTCTCCTTGTGCGAGTCGATGTAGATGCACCACGAGGGGCACTCGCGCGCGCACAGCATGCAGGAGGTGCAGTTCTCCTCCTGCAGTGCGATGACGCCTCGGCTGCGCGCCGGCAGGTCGGGCTTGGCGTCCGGGTATTGCGCGGTGACGCTGCGGCGCAGCATGTTCCCAAGCGTCACGCGGAGGCCCTGCGCGAGTCCCTTGCCCCACATCAGCTGATCACCAACGCGGTCGTGATGGCCACCTGCAGCAGCGCCAGCGGAACCAGCACCTTCCAGGCGAGCGCGTTGACCTGATCCTCGCGCAACCGCGGGTAGGCGACGCGCGCCCAGATGACGATGAAGCCGAGCGCGAAGACCTTGAGCAGCATCCAGAGCGCGCCGACCTGGTCTGACCACGGGCCGGCCCAGCCGCCCAGGAAGAGCACGGCGGTGAGGGCGCACAGCACGACGATTCCGGCGTACTCGGCGAGGATGAACATGCCGAACCGCAT
>DATFFJ010000205.1:0-5293 GCA_035250065.1 Aeromicrobium sp.
GCGCCGACCTGCGACTTGATGTCGTCACCGACGATCGGGACGCCGGCGTCCTCGAACTTCTTGGCCCACTCCGGGTCGGAGGCGATGAAGACGGGTAGGGCGTTGACGAACGCGACGCCTGCGTCGATGGCGCACTGGGCGTAGAACTTATCGGCCTGCTCTGAGCCGACCGGCAGGTACGAGACGAGCACATCGGCCTGGGTGTCCTTGAGCACCTGGACGACGTCGACCGGCTCCGCGTCGGACTCATCGATGGTCTGCAGGTAGTACTTGCCGAGGCCGTCGAGGGTATGGCCGCGCTGCACCGTCACGCCGGTCGGTGGAACGTCGGTGATCTTGATCGTGTTGTTCTCGCTGGCCGTGGTGGCGTCGGCGAGGTCGAACCCGACCTTCTTGGCATCGACGTCGAACGCGGCGACGAACTCGATGTCGCGCACGTGATAGTCGCCGAACTGCACGTGCATGAGGCCGGGAACTGTGGTCTCGGGGTCGGCGTCCTTGTAGTACTCGACGCCCTGGATCAGCGACGTCGCGCAGTTGCCGACGCCGACGATCGCCACCTTCACCGAATTCTTGGCCGAAACCATCGGTTGCCCCCTCGTTCCTGTTCTGGTTACTGGTCTGCTTGCTTGGTTTCGTTCTGAGCGGACCGTTCCCGGTCGATCAGCTCGGTCAGCCACTTGACCTCGCGCTCCACCGACTCGAGCCCGTGACGCTGCAGCTCGAGGGTGTACGAGTCAGCCCTCTCACGACCGCGCGCGGCCGACTTTCGCACATGGTCGAGTCGTTCCTCCAACCGGCTACGCCGGCCTTCCAGGATGCGCATGCGCGTCGGGGAGTCGGTCCGCCCGAAGAACGCAAACCGCACGCCGAAGCTTTCGTCGTCCCAGGCCGTGGGCCCGGAATCCTCCATCGATGCAGCGAAACGTTCCTTGCCCTCGGCGGTGAGCCGGTAGACGATCCGGTTGCGCCGTCCCCGCGGTTCAGCTGGATCGCTCGGAGGCTCGGTGGGAGGGTCGGCGATGATGTAGCCGGATTTCGTCAACGCCTTCAGGCACGGATACAGCGTTCCGTAGGACAAGACGCGACCCCAACCGAGCAGGGCGATGAGCTGCTTGCGCAACTCGTAGCCGTGCATCGGCGCATCGTGCAGCAGCCCGAGGACCGCCAGTTCGAGCGCCGCGCCGCGTCGTGTCATCGTGAAGAACCTGTGCCTCGAAAGTGACGAATTGGTATATCGCAACGATACATCGTACCGTCGTCATCGGTCGAGGGTGCTCGGTGCCCGCCGGCCGCGATGCCTCCTCCACACGACGTGTTTGGGCGGTATCGGCAAGAATGATCCGGCGGCCCAGTGTCCAGCCGTGCATGAGTCAGGTCGAGGAAGAGTCAGTTGAGCAAGCACATCCAACGCGGCGACGCGTTCCGTGACAAGTCACTCGAGGTGGCGCGTCGCATCACCGGGACCGGGTCCGCGACCGAGCAGCTGTTCCGCTGGCTCGGCGCGATCACGATCATGGGCATCCTGGCCGGGGCCCTGATGTTCTTTGTGCTCTATTTCCTGATCGACCTGCCCGACCCGAACCGCGATTTCGAGTCGCAGCGCACGGACGTGTACTACTCCGACGGGAAGCACAAAGTCGGCTCGTTCGCTGTACAGGAGCGCGAGAGTGTCCCGCTGGGCGACGTGTCCGAAGCGATGCAAGCGGCCGTGATCGCCGCCGAGGACCGCACGTTCTACGAGAACCGGGGCATCGACATCCGCGGCATCATTCGAGCGGCTCGCAACAACGCCTCCAGCGGCGAGATCACCGGTGGTGGCTCCACGATCACCCAGCAGTACGTCAAGGTTCTCTACCTCTCCCAGGAGCGGTCGTACATCCGCAAGATGCGCGAGGCGATCCTCTCCATCAAGATCCACAACCGGATGACCAAGCAGGAGATCCTCGAGGGCTACCTCAACCTCATCTACTTCGGCAACGGCGCGTACGGCGTCGAGGTTGCGGCGCAGACCTACTTCGACAAGGACGCAGCCGACCTTGACTACCGCGAGGCTGCAGTGCTCGCCGCGGCGATCAACCAGCCGTCGTCCTTCGATCCGTACACGCAGGCGGGTCGCGATGCCTTCACGCCGCGGTACAACTATGTCCTGAGCGGCATGGAGGAAGCCGGCGCCATCAGCGCGGCTCAAGCGGCCGAGGGCATGGACAACCTCCCGAAGTTCGCCAAGAAGCCGTCGTTCGACCGTTACGAGGGGCCGAAGGGCCATGTCCTGCGCTTTGTGCGGGACCAGATGGTCAAGCTCGGCTACTCCGAATCGGACATCCTCGGTGGCGGCTACGACGTCGTGACGACCATTGGCTACGAGCGCCAGCAGGCGGCCGAGCGGGCGATGGCCACGGTCCCGCCGAAGGGCCTGGATGAGTTGCACAGTGCGTTGGTGTCGATCGCGCCGGGTGACGGCGCGGTGCGCGCAATGTATGGCGGGCCTGACTACACCAAGAACTTCACCAACTGGGCGACCGTCGGCACCCAGCCGGGATCGACCTTCAAGGCGTTCGCCCTGATCGCGGCACTGGAAGACGGATACAGCCTGAAGAGCAGGGTCAACGGCAGTTCGCCCATGCGCGTCGGTGTCGGCCCCTATGCCGCGGACATCGAGAACCAGGGTGACAGCGGCGGAAAGTCGTTCGGGAACGTATCGCTCGCCCAGGCCACCGCGAAGTCCATCAACACCGCCTTCGTCGACCTGACCATCCAGATGTCCGGCGGCAAGAAGGCCGATCCGAGCATCGGCGCGAGGAAGATCCTCGACGCCGCCAACGCCGCGGGCATCCCGAAGGCGTACACCGACAAGATCGATCCGGTGGCGACCACGCCGCTGGGTTATGCCCCGATCCGGCCGATCGACATGGCGAATGCCTACGCCACCCTCGCCGCCGGCGGCCTCCGTGCCGAGTGGTACGTCATCGACCACATCGTGGCGCCGACCGGTGCCCGGGTCTACCAGCACGAGGTCAAGACCGAGCAGACCATTCCATCCGATGTGGCCGGTGATGCCGTGGTCGCCATGCGCGGAGTCATCAACGGCGGCACCGGCACGAGGGCGAAACTCGGTTGCCCGACTGCGGGCAAGACGGGAACGGCGACGGCCGGCCCGAACGACGACCAGCACGTGTCGTCGTCCTGGTTTGTCGGATACACGCCCAAGGCGGCGACCGCGGTCATGTTCAACCGTGGCGTGGGCAACGAGGACCTTGAGGGGTACCTGAACCCGTTCTTCGGAGGCACGTACCCGGCCATGACCTTCCGCTCCTTCATGGCGGCGGCGATCGACCGGTCCAACTGTGGTGTGTTCCCGAAGCCGGGCAACATCGTCAATACCAAGGGTGAAACCGAGGACAGCGACGACGAAGACGACGAGGACGAAGAGGACGACTGAGTTGGCGTCCTACTCGAGGACGACCGAGTCGAAGGTTGTCGTGGTGTAGCGAACGGCGGCGGAGACGGTCTCTCCCGGTTCCGGCGGCGTCACCGAGCGGGGCACGAACACCAGGCTCGACTGCATGTGCGGCGGCTCGGCGAACCAGCGCTGCTTTCCGGCGACGACAAACGGGCTGAGCGCGAAGCCGGCGGCTTCCAAGCCGCCCCGAGCGAGCCGCTTGGCGCGATCGGTCGCCGAGGTGACTGTCCGGGGGGCCTCGAGGCCCAGCCCGTGGCTCGTCCCGCCGGACAGGACCAGCAGGTAGCCGTCAGCCGGCATCGCCCGCTGGCGGTAGCCGACTCGCTCGCCGCGGGTCACCTCATGCACATCGAGGACAGTGGCTCGGACGGCCAGCGGCTCCACGGTGCCGAGCCAGAGCGCCGTCCCGATCCGCGCCCGGATGTCCAGTTCGGGCCGGCGATCGCGCAGCTCCGCCAGCTCCGCCGGTGTCAGGTGTGAGACGTAGAACGTCGTGGTCTCCAGCTGTGATGCCAGGAGCTGTCCTGCCCAGCGGTCGGCCTCGGCGAGGTTGGTCGGCATGAAGGGCAGGTGGATTGCGAAACCCTCGACCTTGACCGCGGACACCTCGGCCGCGACCGCGGCCAGCTCATGCCGGTCGAAGCCGTGCCGTGCAAGTGACGTCTCGCCCTCGATGACGACGCGGACGGGACCTTCGGCGGCTTCGGCGATGGCGGCGATGTCCTCCAGCCGGCTGACGGTGTGAATCACCTGCGGATCGCGCAGGGCCACGGCGAGCGACGCGCCGGTGAAGTACGGACGCCACGGTGTCATCACCAAGACATCCCCGGCAAAGGAACCGCTGGCCTCGACGGCTTCGGAGTAGACGCCCACCGCGATCTGGGGTGCCTTCAGCCGGACGGACTCGTCGATGAGCCGGTCGCGGCCAAAGCCGTAGCCATTGCCCTTGATCACCGGGACGAGACCCGGCACGTCGGCGGCGAAGCCATCGAGGTGGGCGTGCCAACCAGCCGCATCGACGGCGAGATCGAAGCTCATTCCGCACCGCCGCCGGAGCGTCTCTTCATCCAAACCATGAACGCCCTGTACAGCGCGCGCTTCAAGGGCAGGTCCCATTCACCGAGGTACTCCACAGCCTGGCCGCCGGTGCCGACCTTGAACCGCAGCAATCCGGCGTGGGGGTCGTCGGAGTCGACCGTGTCGGTGATGCCGCGCATGTCGTAGACCGTCGCTCCGGCATCGCGCGCATCACGCATCATCTGCCATTGGACCGCGTTGGACCCGCGGACCTCACGCTTCTTGGTGGTGGAGGCGCCGTAGGAGTACCACGCATGGGTGCCGACCTGCACGAGCGTCGTCGCGGCGACCAGATCACCGTCGTGGTGGGCCAGATAGAGCCGAAGCCGCTCCGGCGCCTCCGTGGTGAGGGCGTCCCACATGTGCTGGAAGTACGCGAGGGGTCGCGGTGTGAAGCGATCACGCTCCGCGGTCTCAACGTAGATCCGATGGAAGTCGGCGAGATCATCCTGCGATCCCAGGCGGACCTCGACACCCTCCTTGTCAGCCTTCCGGATGTTGCGACGCCACTGCTGATTCATGCCAGCCAGCAGGGCTTCGTCATCGAGCTTGGCACCAGCTGAGTCAGTGAGCGGGACCCAGAAGTTGTACTGCGGCTGGCCGGCCGCGAATCCGCCCTCCACTGACAGATGGCGCCAACCGAGCCCGGCGAGCGCATCGGCCACCGCGAGTGAGCCTGTGTCGCTCTCGTCGGCAGGGACGTCATCGAGGCGGGCAAGCGCCGGATCGGCGATTGCGGACTTCAAGGTCGGG
>DATFFJ010000206.1:0-2589 GCA_035250065.1 Aeromicrobium sp.
GGACCATCTCGATGGCAACCTCGAGAGTTGGGTGTAAGGCAGCCCGGCGTGCTGCAGCAGCGCGGCGCTGCCGTCGCGCGTGAGGATGACGTGCAGGCGCGTGCCGGCCGTGGCCGCCACTTGTGCGCGAGCGATCGGTTCGGTGTAGCCATCGGTCACGACGATCGCGGCTTTCGGCCTGGTCCGCGCCACGTGGGCAAGGACGCACCCCATGCTGGTGCCGCCCGTCGTGTCGGCGATGAGGCGTCCCTGCTCGATGCGCGCCGGCGTGACGACGTTACTGAACGCCCAGAACGGCCGGCGAATGTACGGCGCCAGCCGGCCGAGCAGCGCGACAATGAGCGGCATTTCCGCACACATGGAGCCGCTGACATCGAGATAGAGGTGAGCCGATCCGGCTCGAGCGGTGTGTTCGGTCTCCCAACGTGCGCCCGGGAGAAACGGGCTCCAGAGCGACCGCAGCGCCGCGCGTCGATCGCCCTGAGAGAGCACCGGCAGCGTGAAGCTCCGCGGCGACGGCTCCCGGGCGATGGATCGTGGGTCGGGGAGCAGGTGGCGCCGCAGCAGGGCGTACGTCTCACGGCGCCACCATCGGCCCACCGCGGTGTCGGCCCCGCGGACCTCGTTGCGATAGGCGTCGGCGCCCACGCCTCGTCCGTTCGGGCAGCGGAACACGCCCGACCCGTTCATGGCCTTCAGGGTGGCATCAAGGGGGTCCGACAGTACGGTCGACGTGTCGGGGTCTGATGAACTGCCGCGGTCCAACGCGTCATGGTTGCCAATCAACACCGCCGTAGGGCGGGTCTTCGGCGTGAGGTGCTCGCGGGCGAGATCGCGAATGTCGTCGGCCACGAGTGTGCCGGCGTAGAGGCCACCCCAGGCTACCTGCACCTGCCGGTCTCGCGCCCGGTCACTGCCCCACTCGGCGTTTCGAATACGTTCCTGCTCCTTGACGGTCGGCAGCACCCGAGCGACGCCACGCTCCTCGGCGTAGTAGCGACTCATCATCCCGCTGTAGTCTGGCCCGAGCGTGCGGTAGATGATCGCGTTGATGACCGCATCGAGCGCCAGGTGCTCGGCAGGCGTCAGGGTCGTGAAGCGTTCGGTATGCCGCAGCAGCACGTGCAGGAACTCGTGACAGATGACGGCCTTGACGTGGGCGTCCGTGTGGCAGTGTTCGCGCACGAATTCCAGGTTCACGAGGAGTCGCGGCCTGCCCTCGCACGTGACCGCAAGGGTGGGGATGGTGTCGGTGAACTCGATGTGCAGCTTGAGCAGCCAGGTTGCTGTGGCGTCGTTGGGCCCGGTCCCTCAGCCACTCTTGATAACAGTCAGGCAGCGCTCAACATTATACATGGAACCGCGGTTAAGCGGGAGATAGTGAGCCGGTGATCCCGAGCGCCCCAACCGCGAAGGTAGACGTGCGCGGTCCGGCCAGACGTCATCGAGCGGCCCCGGCCTCCCGCTGCATGCCCTCCGTGATGATACCGATCTTGGCACCTGCGGCCACGCCTGCGTCGATGATGTCGATGATCTCCTGATACCTCACGGTCGGCGCGCCGATGATGAACATCGTCTTGTCCGTGCGGCTCTCGAACAGGTTGCGCAGGTACTCCGCCAGGTTCGCCATCGGCAGCGAAACCTTGTTGACGGCCAGGTTGCGGTCGGCGGTCAATTCCACGACCACCTGGGGCTGGTCGCTGCGCGGCTGCGGCGTGGTCTTGGTCTCCAGCGGCAGGTTGACGTCCACGCCCTTCTGCGTCAGCGGCAGCGCGGCCATGAAAATGATGAGCAGCACGAGCAGCACGTCGATGAGCGGCGTGACGTTCATGTCGCACGACACCGGATTCAGCAGCCTGCGCGGTGCCCCGGCATCCTCGGCGTCCAGTTCGTCGTGATGCTTGTGTTTGTTGACCATCGTACTCCCCGTCCAGATTGTACTTTGCTCTGATGTCCTCAACGCCTTCTTGCGCCCACTGATTCGTATTGCCGGAGTACCGAAGATGGTCTATACTTCTGGTATAGACCAAGGGAGGGGATTGTGAGTACCACTGCCAAGCTGTTCAAGAACGGGCGAAGCCAGGCCGTGCGGCTGCCCCGCGAGTTCAGGTTCGACGGGGACCGCGTCAGAGTGCGCCGCGCTGGGCGAGGAGTGCTCGTCGAGCCAGTCGTCACCGATGTCGCCGCATGGTTTGCCGAACTGGATCGACTCGCGCCCGAACCCATCATGCCGGAGGGACGTCAGCAGCCACCGACACCAGAGCGAGACGTGTTTGAATGACGACATACTTGCTTGATACGAACGCGTGCATCGCGTTGATCAACGGCACCGAAATCAACGTGCGTCGACGATTTAAACGAGCAGTGGCTCGCGAGAGCGTGATCTTGCTGTCGTCGATCGTTGCATTCGAGCTGTGGTACGGCGTTGGGAAGAGCCAGCGAAAGGACAGTAACACCCAACGGCTCGAGACCTTCCTTGGCGGTCCACTGGAGTGGGCTCTCTTCGACGAAGACGATGCGCGCGCCGCGGGCAGTGTTCGCGCCCAGCTCGAAACCGTGGGTAGGCCTGTCGGCGCCTATGATGTCCTT
>DATFFJ010000207.1:0-3755 GCA_035250065.1 Aeromicrobium sp.
CCCGGCTTTGGCCAGCAGAGGCACCCAGTCACGCACCATGTGGTCGGTCTCGATGCAGATCAGCTCGGGGCGGAATGCATCCCAGTCGTTACCGCGCAACACGTCGAACTCGCTGCCCTCGACATCGATCTTGGCGAAATGGAGGTGGGGGAGGGGGTGTTCGCTGAGCACCTCGGCAAGCGTCGTGATGGTGATGGTGTAGTCACGAAACTCGGACGTGTCCGGCGTGCTGCTGGCCGTGTACATGTCCATCATCTCGGGATTCGTTGTCGACAGCCCAGATCCGGAGTATTGGCGAAACGGTCTGGTCCCGGCCGTGGCGCCCAGACCGGCCTGCACCGTCACATCACGAGGACGCTCAGCGCGCAGGCGGTCGGCGAGTTCTGGAATGGGCTCAACGTTGATGCCGCTCCAGCCCCGTTCGTAGAACAGCTTGGTCACCGAGAGTTGCGTCGGGTCCGATGCGCCGACGTCGACGTAGTGTCCGACGGTGACATCCGGAAAGAATGCCGCGATGAGGTAGTCCTCGCGATTCTGTGCGTACGAGATCCTGAAGTCCATCGTCAGCGGGTCTCCTGCGTGACCGTCCACTGTCCGGGCAATCGCACCAAACCCGGTTCGGTGATTGCGTGCGCGGCGCGGACAGTCACCTCGAACGCGCCTTCCAGATGGTCCACCACGTGGTGGCGCGTCACCGCCGCTGCCGACACCCGGTAGCGAGTGGGCTGGAGCAGGAGTTCCTCGACGTGATACTCGACGACGCCCGAGCCGGCTTCCACCCGGACCGCGCTGCTGCCGAAGCCGCTGTTGGGGCCGGCAACGCGGGTGCCGGTGTCCGTAACGAAGGCGAGGCCGAAGGTGATGTCGTCGACCGCCGCGCTGGCGGCGTAGCGGATCCGCACCGTTGCAGGTTCGCCAGACAGCAGCGTGTCGACGGGGTGGCCGTCAGCGGTCAGGAATTCGACGTCGCGAATGCGGATCTCGCCACTGCCGATACGGGTGTGATCCGCCGGCCATGCGCTCGATTCGTCGGTCACGGCCTCTCCAGCCGTCTCGGTCTCGCGCACGTTCACGTCCTGCAGATAGGCGTCAATGACCATGTCTGTTCGCCCGACCATCAGCGGCTGGCCGCCATCGAGCCACAACGTGGCGTCGCACAGTTCGGCGACGAGCGGCAGTGCATGCGAGACGAGCACGACCGTCGTGCCGGCCTGACGCAGCCGGTAGATGTGGTCCATGCACTTGCGTTGGAACTCCTCGTCGCCGACGGAGATCGCTTCGTCGACGAGCAGGATGTCCGGTTTCAGGTGGACTGCGGTCGCGAATCCCAGTCGCATTGCCATGCCGCTGGAGTACACCTTGACGGGGGAGTCGAAGAAGTGCTCGACGCCGGCGAACTCGGCGATCTCGTCCAACCGTGGAGTGATGTACTTGTTCGAGAGGCCGAGGATCGCGGCGTTGAGTCGTACGTTCTCGCGTCCGGTCAGGTCCGGATGGAATCCGGCTCCGAGCTCGAGCAGGGCCCCGACGCGCCCCCGAGCCGTCACGCTCCCCGACGTCGGCCGGTGAACGCCGGCCAGCAGCCGCAGCAGCGTGGACTTGCCCGAACCGTTGTGTCCGATCACGCCGAACGTCTGGCCGCGCTCGACGTCGAAGCTGACGTCCTCGAGCGCCCAAAAATCCTCAAAGCTGCTTCCGGACATCCGCACGAGTCGCTCCTTCAGCGAGGTGCGGCGCTCGGAATACAGGCGATACCGCTTGGAGACGTTCTCGACGCGGATCGCCGGCCCAGTCTTGGCTGCCTTGATCATTGCAGCCACTCCGCCACGTCGGATCCGTAGCGTGAAGTTACGATCAAGCCGATTCCCGCGGCGATCAGTGCCGATGCCGCGAGGTACAGCCACTCGTTCACGTCGCCTGATTCAAGCCCGTAGAGCAGCGAGCGGGCAAGGTCGACGAAGCCGGCAACGGGCGATGCGCCGAGCAGTTCCCTCAGGCTGACGGACCCGATGGAGGCTTCCGCGGGGACCATCGACAGCGGATACATGACGGGTGTCGCGAAGAGGAGGAACGTCAGGACCACGCCGAGCAGATGGTGTATGTCCTGGTAGCGCACGGCGAAGACAGCCATCGCCATCGACAAACCGGCGGTGAACACACCAAACAGCAGCGCCCACAGCGGGAGGAGCAGCCACGTCCAACCGACGTTGAGAAAGGCTGCGAGGACGCCGAGGTACAGCATCAGCTCAACCATCGTCTGCAGTCCGACCGAGACGAGGCCGGCGAGGATGGGCGCAAGGATCGGCACCCGGACGCGATTGAGGACGCCGGCCAGCGACCAGAGCGACTCGGAGGCGCGCAGCATCCCGAGGGAGAAGAAGTTGAAGACGATGAGCCCGAGGAAGAGCCAGACGGCATAGCTGGGCGCGCGCCCGTTTCCCATGGGCTCAACCTGCGCCCGGAAGATGACGCCGAACACCAGGACGTACAGCCCGAGGGTTGCCAGCGGCACGATGAGTGACCACAGCCAACCCAGCAGCGTGCCCTTGAACCGTGCCTTCAGATCGCGCTGCGCCAGCGTCCAGACGAGGCCGGCGAAACGTTGCACACGGAACCCCGACACTCCCAGGTTCTCGGCCGTGCGCATGGGTTCGATCCTATGGCCCCCCACTACGCTCATCACCGTGATCCCACGATGGGCCCGCGCGCAGCTGGCCGCCGCGGAACGCGGCATCGACGCGTTGGTCATCACGCCGGGCGCCGATCTGCGGTACCTCACCGGCTATGACGCCAAACCGTTGGAGCGTCTGACAGCGTTGGTGCTTCCGGCCGCGGGCGACCCGTTGCTGGTCGTGCCGGAGCTGGAGCGCAGTGCCGCGCTGGCGTCGGGTGTCGAGGTGGAGACCGCCTCGTGGCCGGAGACAGACGACCCGTTCGCGCTCGTGGCCGAACGGCTGGCCGGCGCGCCGCGAATCGCGGTGGACGATCACATGTGGGGCGTCCGGCTGCTCACGCTCCAAGAGAGGCTCCCGGAGGCGCTCTTCAGTCCGGCCGGCCAGATCCTCGCGCCGCTGCGTTCGATCAAGCAGCCCGACGAGGTTGCGGCACTGCGCGAGGCAGCCCACGCAATTGACCGGGTGCATGCCCGCATGGGCGAGTGGCTGCGCCCGGGCCGCACCGAACGCGAGGTCGCCGCGGACATCGCTCGGGCCATCGTGGACGAGGGACACGTGAATGTCGACTTCGTGATCGTCGGCTCCGGCCCGAATGGAGCCTCTCCGCACCATGAGGTGTCGGATCGGCGCATCGATGCCGGCGAGCCGGTCGTCGTCGACATCGGCGGCACGATGCCGTCCGGTTACTGCTCCGACTCGACGCGCAACTACGTCGCCGGGGGAGCGGCTCCGGTGCCGTACACGGAGGCGTACGCGGTGCTGGCCCAGGCCCAGGAGGCGCAGCGCACTCATGCCCGCGCGGGGGTGACCGCCGAATCCGTCGACGAGGTAGGCCGGGCGATCCTGCGTGACGCCGGGTACGGCGACCTCTTCATCCATCGCACCGGCCACGGAATCGGTCTGGAGACGCATGAGGAGCCCTACATCGTCGCCGGCAACCAGACGCGGCTGGCGCCTGGCATGGCCTTTTCGATCGAGCCCGGGTTCTACATCGAGGGTCGGTACGGCGCCCGCATCGAGGACATCGTCGTCGTCACGGAGGACGGCCTGGCCGTGCTCAACCAGACGCCGCGCGACCTC
>DATFFJ010000208.1:0-5445 GCA_035250065.1 Aeromicrobium sp.
CGGTCGGCCTCTGCTTCTTGGGCGGCGGCAGCGAGTTCCTCGGCGCGCTTGCGTGCTTCCTGCGCGGCCTTTTCGGCGGCTTCTGCGGCCTTGGCGGCCTCCTCGGCAGCGTCGCGCGCGGCGTCGGCATCGGGGTCGCTGGTCGTCATGGACCGAGGATAACGACGCCTAAACTGAGCCGGTGAGTCGCGACGGCCGGCGGGGTGGCTGCTTGGTCGTCGTTGCGTTCGTCGTGTTCGTCGCCGGTCTCTATGGCGGCTGGCGTCTGCTCACCGATCCGCCGGACGACGCGTACGTCTGCGCGCCGCGGACCGTCCGGGCCGGCGAGCCGCTGCCGTCGTCGCTGGTGATGGTCGATGTCTTCAATGCCGGAGAAACTGCCGGAGTTGCCGGCCGGGTCAGCGCTGCGCTGCAGGCGCGTGGTTTCCGGCCCGGTGCCGTCGCCAACAGCTCCAGTTCGATCCAGCCAGCGGCGGTGACGATCCTGACGAAGGACAAGTCTGATCCGCGGGTGAAGCTGGTCGCGCAGCAGTTCGCGAAGGTTGAGTACCGACAACCCGACATTGAACTCGGCTCGGGCGTGACTGTGCTGATCGGCGACGACTTCACCGAGCTTCGGCCGGCCGGCCGGTCGTCCATCACGGCGACGTCGGACGTGACGGTCTGCTTCTGACGGAGCTCCTGACTGGCCTCACCAACCGGCCAGGCGGCCGTCGCGCGAGATGGCGATGATGCGCTCTTCGGTCTCGTCCCGGACCGCGCGGGTTGTGACGACCAGGATCTCGTCGTGGCGTCGCAGGCGGGTCATCCGAGTGGGGACGAAACCCTTGTCGTCGCGGACGATGAGCGTGACCACCGCACCCTCCGGCAGCCGGAGCTCGCCGACTTCGACGCCGGCCAGCTTCGACCCGGTGTGTACCCGAACCTGCAGCAGATCGGCCGTGATGCGCTCGAGGGGCGCCGCCTCGACCTCGAGGTCCCGCGCGCCACCGCTGAGTACGCGGCACCACGCGGCGATCCGTGACATACCGCCGGTCTGGATGAGCGTGTAGATGACGACCGTCACGAACACGATGTTGAACAGGTCGTTTGCGCCCTCAACGTCGGCGGCCAGGGGAATTGCCGCGAAGACGATCGGGATCGCGCCGCGGAGTCCGGCCCAGCTGAGGAAGAGCAGTTCTCGGCGTGGCCGGCCGAACCAGATCGCGCTCAGCAGTACGGCCAAGGGACGAGCGACGAACGTCAGGATCGCACCGATCGCGACGCCGAAGATCGCGTGTCGCCAGCCGAACGTGTCGGGCGTTGCCAGAAGGCCCAGCATGACGAACAAGCCGATCTGCGCGAGCGAGGCCACCCCTTCCACAAACGACCTGGTGGCCCGCCGGTGAGGCAGGTCGGCGTTGCCGAGGACGAGGGCGGCCAAATAGACCGCTGCGAAGCCGCTCGTGTGGATGGCCGACGCGCTGGCGTAGGCGAGGATCGTGAACGTCACGACGACGACGGGATAGAGGCCCGACGCCGGCAGGGCCATCCGGCCAAGGATCCAGCCGGCGACGAAGCCGACGGCGAGTCCGATCGCGGCACCGACGCTCAACTCGAACGCGATCCGTAGCCCGAACGCCCACCATCGGTCCGCGTCGATCTGACCTGCGCTGAGTGCCAAGACGAGTACGGCGATCGGTGCATCATTGAGACCGGACTCGATCTCCAGCACCGAGGTGACCGACCTCTTCAGTCGCACCGAGCGCAGCACGGAGAACACCGCCGCGGCGTCGGTCGGCGACAACACGGCACCGAGCAGGATCGCGAGTTGCCAGCTGAATCCCAGCACGTAATGCGCGGGGAGCGCGACGACGACAACGCTGACGGCGGACCCTACGGTGGCTAGTGCCAAGCCCGGTCCGAGGGAGGGCCGGGCCGCACGCCACGACGTGGTCAGACCGCCTTCCGCCAGGATCAGGACCAGGGCCGCGAATCCCAGCGCGTGTGCCAGCCCGGCGTCGGCGAACTGAATGCCGAGGCCGGAGCTGCCCAGGAGCAGCCCTAAGCCAAGGTATGCGAGCAGCGACGGCAGGCCGGAACGGACGGACAGGCGCACGGCCAGAACAGCGGCGATCAGGACGAGCGAGCCGATCAACAGATACTGATCGAGCTCGTGGACGCCCACTCGTCCTCCTCCACTCGCCGGTCCCCAATGGTATCGGTGGGCGACGTTCCGGCCGGGTGGTCCAAACGCACGGCAACGGGCAGAACAGGCAAATTCCGGGGACCGCGCGCGGTACGGTCACGCTATGAACGCGACCCCCGCGTTGGACGACTTCGCCCAGCGCGCGCGTTGGCGCTCATTCCTCGACCCGGCCCTCGAGGCGGAGTATCGCCTCTGGCATCGGGACCAGATCCTGCCGGTCGCGCGTCTGGTGGGGCTGGTGTCGTTGGTCCTGTGGCTCTTGATCCCGCTGTGGTTCAGGGTGTTCTTCGGCGACGTTCCCTCGGTCATCTTCCTGTCCGCGTTCGTCGTTGCAGTGCCTACGTTCTCGGTCCTGCTCGTGCTGAGTTACACGGCGCTGAACCGGTGGACCAACCTCGCGGTCGCGATCGCCAATGTCGTGATCGGGCTGACGTTCATTTGGGTGATGACCGTCCTCTACGGGCGGTTGAGCGGTCCGGTCGCCTGTGTGGTGTTTGTGACGGTCTTCTATCCACTGATTGTGCGGATGCGCACGGGTGCCGCCACTTTCGTGGCCGTGCTTCTCACCAGCATTCCGACGGTGTTTCATGTGGTGGGGATCCGCAGCGGCGACATTTCGTTCGCGGACAGTTGGCCGTATATCGCGCTCCTGGTGACAAACCTGCCCATTGTGATTGGCGCTGCCGGCCAGATCGAGACCGGCATGCGTCGACAGTTCGCTGCGCAACTCACCGTCGCCCGCCAACAACGCGAGCTGGAGGCCAGCCAGCGGCTGATCCGCCGCTACGCACCAGCGGCCGTTGCCGCGCGGATCGAGTCGGGCGACGCCGCGGCAGTCGGTGTTCCCAAGCGCGTGAGGGTCACGGCGCTGTCGTCCGACGTCGCCGGCTTCACCGTGCTCGCCGACCGGCTGGATCCGGAGGCATTGAGCGAGATCATCAACGAATACGTCGGCGCGATGAGCGGAATCGTCGAAGGCGAGGGCGGGGTAATCACGGAGTTCGCCGGGGACGGGCTCATGGCGATCTTCGGCGCTCCCGAGGAGATCGAACCGGTCGATCAGGTGCGTCGGGCCGTCGCCGTGGCGAGCGAGATGCATCGCCGACTGGCTGAGCTGAACGGTGCGTGGGGCGCGTTGGGTGTCGACCAGCCGCTGCGGGTCCGGATCGGCATCAACACCGGCGTCCTGAGCGTCGGCAGCTTCGGCTCCGACGGCAGGGCAACCTACACGGCGATCGGCCTGCAGATGAACGTCGCGGCGCGTATCCAAGCGCAGTGCCAGCCCGGATCGACGCTCCTCAGCAGTTCAAGTTGGCATCTGGTCAAGGACGAGTTGCCGTGTGACCCGCTGGGAGAGGTGAGCGTGAAGGGCGTCCACTACCCAATCAGCATCTACGCTCCGCGTGCCGATAGTGCCGCTGCCGCCACCTAGGCCACGGGTGAGAACTGGAACACGGGGATCACGCGGTCCGCGCGCTCGGCGTACTTGTCGTAGTTCGGCCAGGTCTTCAGCATGTGAGCCCACATGACCTCGCGCTCCGCGCCGGTCACCTCCCGGGGGACCGCGGTCAGGTCCCTGCCGTTGACGGTGATCCCCACGGTGTCGGCCGAACGGACGTTGAGCACCCAGACCGGAAGCTTCGGTCCGCCGAAGTTCGAGCCGGCCACCAGGAACGTGTCCTGGTACGGGACGCAGAGCACGGGCGTCGTCCGGGCAACGCCGCTCTTCCTGCCGACGACGGTCAGTTCCAGGCTCGGCAGCCCGGCGATTCGAACCAAGGTGATCCGTCCACCGGTCAAGCGCGAGATCGTCCGGTCCACCCAGGTGATTTGCGGGAGGAACCGTGGCAGCCACGTGAGTGCGCCGAGTCGGATCGCCACGGGGGTCAGCAGGCCCATGGGGCGAGTGTAGGGAGCCCCCGACGCAGCCGTTGTCCGGTTCGGCTACGTGCCGGTGATCACACCTCGTTTGGCGCGAGCACCTCCGGCGGCCAACTATCGTGCTTCTGTGGAGTCAGAGCGACCCAATCCCTTCATGCGGCAACTGACCGAGGAAGAGATCCAACAGATTCTGCGCGAGCGCGCAGAACGGCTCGACCCCGCCAACCGTCCGGCGAACGCCGAAGTCGACAACACGCCACGTGAGTGGGACTACGAGAACGAAGACTTCAGCGACATGGTCGGCCGCCGCCCAGAGGTCGACCCGCAGTCGCAGCTGCGCCCCACCGAGCGGCCACCTTTCCTGCGGCTGCTGGGGGTCGGCCTCATCGCAGTCTGCTTGTTCTTCGGATGGCTGACGTGGGCGTTCTTCACGAAGACGTTCACCGAATACGACGACGTGAAGTTGGTGGCGGACCGGTCGGGACTGGCCATGCCCGAACGCGCTGACGTGAAGCTGCGGGGCATGATCGTCGGCCTGGTGCGAGACACCAAAATGGAGAACGGCCGCGTCGTGATGACGCTGGGCATGAACCCGCAGTTGATCGACCGCGTGCCCCGCGACGTCCGGGCCGAGATGGTGCCGAAGACCTTGTTCGGTGAGAAGTACGTGAGCCTTGTCCCGACCTCCGGCACGAGCGAGCATCTGCGGGCCGGGGACACCATCACCAACGCCGTGGTTCCGGTGGAGTTCGAGGAGTTCTTCAACGACGTCTACCCGCTGCTGACCGCGGTGCCGCCGGAGAAGGTCGCCTACACGCTGACTGCGTTGGCGAATTCGTTGGAGGGCCGCGGCGACTCGCTGGGTCAGACCCTCGAGGACTCCAACGAGTATCTGAAGAAGTTCAACCCGGAGAACAAGCAGGCCATCGAGGACATCGTGGCGCTCGGTCAGGTCTCCACCGCCTACGCGCGACAGATGGATGAGTTCGGTGCCCTGTTGGACAACTCGGCTGAGTTGAGCGGGACGGTCACCGACAAGGAAGACGAGCTGGGGGACACCTTCGAGCAGGCGGACCAGCTCGCCGACGTCCTTCACGACTTCCTGGATGCCGCCGGCGACGACATCATCGCCACGACCGGCAACAGCGTGCAGCCGCTGAGGGTCGGTGCGGAGTACGCCACGATGTTCCCGTGCTGGTTCCAGGGCCAGAACGCGCTGATCGACGACGTGGTCAACGGCACCTTCGTGAACAACACGCTGCACATCAACCTGCCTATCGCCAACCCGCAGCCGTCGAGATACGGGTTGCCGAGCGACCCGCAGCCCGAGCACCCGATCATCCCGACCGAGTCCACGCTGGAATCGATGGACTTCA
>DATFFJ010000209.1:0-2594 GCA_035250065.1 Aeromicrobium sp.
CGGACGGCGGCTGAGGCTCAGCGGTCGTGGTGCTCCAACGCACCACCAAAGCTCGAGCGGGTGCCCCCACAACTTGTCGACGGAGGCAGAATCCCGCCAGATTCGAGAACACAGCCGTTGGCGAGGAGGCCTCCCACATGCGTGCGATGCGTCGATTGATCGCTCTCGTCCTTGTCAACTACATGGACTACTCGTTCGACACGTGCTACACGGAGTTCACGGTCGGCCAGACGCAGCGCATGCGGGATTCCTGGCTGTTGTACCGCGCCCCGTAGGTCCGCCTCTGGGGGATCCGCGCGATCTGAATCGAATACGGCGGCGCCGAATGGACGGCGGTCGGGTCACTACACTCACCAACCATGGCCCAAGACCCGCCGCCCCCAACGCCGTCCGACTCGAACGCGGTCGGCCTGACCCGGCTAGGCAATACGCCCAACGGCGACGCGCCACGTCCCCGTGGTGCGTGCCGGGTCCTCATGATCGGGGACCTGATCGGCAAGCCTGGCCGCCACGCCCTCGAGCAGGTGCTCCCGGCGCTGCGTGAGTCGAGGGGCATCGACTTCGTCACCGCCAACGGCGAGAACGTCGCGGGCGGCATGGGCCTGACGCCGTCCCTGGCCGACGCGATCCTGGCCGCCGGGGTCGACGTCATCACGAGCGGCAACCACATCTGGGACAAGCGCGAGATCTATCCGTACCTGGAGGGCACGGATCGCGTGCTCCGGCCACACAACTACGGCACGACCGGTGTGCCGGGTCGGGGCTGGGGCGTGTACGACGCCCTCGATGGGTCACACGTCGCGGTGATCAACCTCCAGGGCCGCACCTACATGCAGCCGATCGAGAACCCCTTCACCGACGCCGACGCCCTCCTCGACGAGGCCTCGGCGCCGGAGCCGTTGCCGCCGATCCGCTTGGTCGACTTCCACTGCGAGCTGACGTCGGAGAAGAACGCGCTGGGGCTGTACCTGGATGGACGGGTGAGCGTCGTCGTGGGCACGCATACCCACGTCGTGACCGGCGACGAGCGGATCCTGCCGGGGGGAACGGCGTATCAGACGGACCTTGGCATGACGGGACCCGTGTGGAGCGTCATCGGGTTCGATCCGGCGACCGTGCTGCCAAGGTTCATCAACGCGTTGCCGACCAGGTTCGAGGTCGGGACTGGGCCGGTGGTCTTCAACGCGGTCCAGGTCGATATCGATCCGGCGACGGGGAAGGCGTTGGCGATCGAGCGGATCCAGCAGTTGGTCGACGTCTAAGGGTTCCGCAAGGGGTCCTGTCGCCCCACCTGATCGAATGGGGTCCTGTCGCCGGGCGAATCCGTGCGCCTCCGCCCTACGCGGCTGCGCCGCTAGCGGGCTCCGCGCCCGGATTCCGCCCGGCGCCACCCCTCCACGGCCTGCGAAGCGAGCTTCCTTGATAGGTGAGCAGCTAGTGACCGACTTCGGCGCAGAGGGGCGTCCCGTCGAGCAATGGCGCCTCATCGACGCATTCGATCTCCACGAACGTTCGGACGTCGGGCTCGATCAGCGGTTGACTGATGCCCGGTGCCGGTTCCCACGGGATCTCGACGTTGTACCTCTCGGCTTCGGCCAAGCTGCACAGCTCGAAAACGCGACGCTGCACGACCTCCTGCTCGAACAGTGCCCCCGCCAGGTCGACGTCTGGGCTGTTCAAGGACTCGGCACCGTCGATCCAGATCTGATAGGCGTCCTGACAGGTCGTGACGCTGGCTGCGTCGAAGGACCCGACGCGGCCAGGCGCCGGCCCCGGAGCCGGCGAGCAGGCGAGCACCAGCACGAGCAACCACACCACAGCCAGCGGTCTCATCGAACGCGACTGTAGGCGGGACGAGCGCCATCGTGGTGCTTAGCGACGGAAGCGCCAGTGCTCGTCACCCGCGCCCTCGATATCGTCGGATGTCGCGCGCACCCACGCGACCAGGATCAGAAGCAGTCCCACTGCAAGCAGGGCCAGTAGCTCGATCGGCGGGTACATGTCGCGGACGATACTCCCGGCGAGCGTTGCTCCGATACAGCACCCACGCCTCACACGGTTTGCGCAACCTCACCCCGGCACCAGCCGCATCGCATGCCAAGGAGCGTCAGCGGCGCTCGTTGAAGCGGCGAGCGCTGGCAAGGAAGCTCAGCAGCCAGACGCATAGGAAGCCTACGAATGCCGTATGCCCAGCCCACTCGGGCTGAGGAGCAACCGTGTCCGTTTCTGGCATCGCGGCGAGCGCAGCCAGCACCTCGTCGCGCGGGACGGCGTCTGAACCCTCGACGACGAAGGCGACGGCGTGTCCCGTCGGCTCGTCAAAGTCCTTGACGTCGTACAGGAGCCAGACGGTGTCACCGGGATCTGCCGACTGGTCGCATACGTCCCCCATCATCAAAGTGGTCTGGCTCGCCACTGGGGGTCGGCCAAGCACACGGGAAACCCCCTCGAGACGCACCCGGATGCCCGACCCCATGGTGTCCATCACCTCGACGACGCGGCCTTCCGCGATTCCGCCTCGAGTGCGCGCCACGGCCCACCCAAGGTGCGTGTCGCCTACACAGGCCGCCACAGGCGACGGATCACTGAGGAAC
>DATFFJ010000210.1:0-7160 GCA_035250065.1 Aeromicrobium sp.
CAACGACTCGGTCACCAAGAGCAAGTTCGACAACAAGTACGGCTGCCGCCACTCGCTGGTCGACGGCATCAACCGCGCCACTGACGTCATGATCGCCGGCAAGACCGCCGTCGTGTGCGGCTACGGCGATGTCGGCAAGGGATCGGCCGAGTCCTTGCGCGCCCAGGGCGCCAAGGTCGTCATCACCGAGATCGACCCGATCTGCGCCTTGCAGGCAGCCATGGACGGCTACGAGGTCAAGCGCCTCGAGACCGTCGTCGACTACGCCGACATCTTCATCACCACGACCGGCAACTTCGACATCATCCGTACCGAGCACTTCGAGCGGATGAAGAACCAGGCGATCGTGGGCAACATCGGCCACTTCGACAACGAGATCGACATGGCCGGCCTCGCGCGGATCCCTGGCATCGTCAAGGACGAGATCAAGCCCCAGGTCCACCAGTGGATCTTCCCCGATGGCAAGAAGATCATCGTGCTGTCCGAGGGCCGCCTGCTGAACCTGGGCAACGCGACCGGGCATCCCTCCTTCGTCATGTCCAACTCCTTCACCAATCAGGTGCTGGCGCAGATCGAGCTGTTCACGAAGGCCGATCAGTATGAGCTTGGCGTCCATGTGCTTCCGAAGCATCTCGACGAGGAGGTGGCACGGCTCCATCTGGACGCGCTCGGCGTCGAGCTGACGGAGCTGAGCAAGGAGCAGGCCGAGTACATCGGCGTCGATGTCGCCGGCCCGTACAAGCCTGACCACTATCGGTACTAAACGGCCGGCACTCAGGTCGAACGCCAGCGCATGACTTATCGCAGCAAGTACGACAAGGTCCTGGTCGTTGACGACGACCGAGCGCTGGGCGAGATGTTGTCGTTGGTCCTCGATGCCGAGGGCTGGAAGACCCGCGTGGTACGGACCGGTGACCAGGTGCTGCCCGAGTTTCTCGACTTCAAGCCCGACGTGGTGCTTCTCGACTGGATGCTGCCAGGCCTGGACGGTGTCACGGTCTGCCGGCAGATCCGGGCCGACTCGGGCGTCCCGATCATCATGCTCACGGCTCGTTCGGATACCCGCGATGTCGTGGCGGGTCTTGAGGCCGGCGCCGACGACTACATCACCAAGCCATTCAAGAACGCCGAGTTGGTGGCCCGCATCCGCGCCCGGCTGCGCCGGACCGACCATCTCGAAGGGATGCTCGAGTTCGGCGACATCGTGCTCGACCCCGTCGGCCACTCCGTCACCCGCGGCGGCCAGCCCCTCGATCTGACGCCCTTGGAGTTCGACCTGCTCGCATGCCTCCTGCGCAGTCCGCACGAAGCGTTCACGCGGGAGAAGCTCCTCGAGCGGGTCTGGGGCTACCACCACCACGGCGACACGCGGCTGGTCAACGTCCACATGGCCCGGCTGCGCTCCAAGATCGAGGATGACGCCGATAACCCGCGCGTCATCAGGACCATCCGCGGCATCGGCTACCAAGCCGTCGTTCCGGACTGACCGGTCGCGATGCGCCGCCTGACCCGCCTGTGGCGCCGTTCCATTCAGGTGCGCGTCGTGACGAGCACGGTCGCATTGAGCACGCTCTTCATCGGCGCGACCGGGTGGGCGCTCATCGCCGATGTGGCCGATTCGCTCGCGGCGACGCGGCGGGATGCCGCCGCCGGCGAGGTCCGGCTCGCCATCGCGTCAGCGCAGTCCGAACTGGATGCCACGGTCGAGGCGACGCCCGCGGCGCAGGTCCAGGTGCTGAATTCGCTGGTCGATTCGGTGACCGACACCGAGGGTGACGCCGGCTACGAGCTGGTCCTCGAGGGACCCTTGGGCGCCGATGACGTCCCGGTGCGCTCCTCGCTGGCGCTGTCCCGGGGATCGGTCCCTGCGGCGCTCCGCCGAACCGTCGTCGAGCGAGACGGCACCTATGCCGCCTTCTCACGCGTGGCCGCGCTCGGTTCCGACGAAAGCCATCCAGCCGTCGTCGTCGGCAGCCGCCTGCACGCGCCGCGGACCGGCGATACGTACGCCCTCTTCTACCTGTTCTCGATGGCGGACCAGGAGCGGGCGTTGACGCTGGTCAAGCAGGCGCTCGTGCTCGGCGGAGGCGCAGCGATCTTGATGGTCAGCGGCATCTCCTTCCTGGTGTCGCGCCAGGTCCTCAACCCGGTGCGCATGGCCCGTCGCATCGCCGAGCGATACGCAAAGGGTGAGTTGGACAGTCGTATGGCCGTGCATGGCGAGGACGACATCGCTCGCCTCAGCACCTCGTTCAATGCGATGGCAGCCAGCTTGCAGAGCCAGATCACTCGTCTCGAGCAGCTCTCCATCCTGCAGCAGCGTTTCGTCTCCGACGTCTCGCACGAGCTGCGCACGCCGCTCACGACCGTACAGATGGCCGGCGGCCTGCTTTTCGAAGCCCGTGATCGCTTTGACCCTGTGACGGCCCGCTCGGCCGAGCTTCTCAAGACTGAACTGGACCGGTTCGAGGACCTGCTGGTGAATCTGCTTGACCTGAGCCGGTTCGACGCCGGCGCCGCGCACTTGGAGCTGGATCAGGTCGATCTCGTTGAGATGGCCAAGGAGTTCGCCGACGACGACTGGAACGCGACCGGGCTGGACGTGACGGTGCTTGGAGCGGACGAGCCGGCCATCGTCGAGGCAGATCGCCGGCGCGTCCAACGGATCCTGCGCAACCTCATCACCAACGCGGCGAAGTACAGCGGTTCCGATCGCCTCGAACTGGAGGTGGGGCAGGTCGACGATCGTGTGTCTCTGGTCGTGCGGGACTTCGGGCGGGGGATCACCGACGAGGAGGCACGCCACGTCTTCGACCGGTTCTGGCGGGCCGACCCGGCGCGTGCTGAAGGCGGAACCGGACTCGGTCTCGCGATCTCCCGCGAGGACGCGCATCTGCACGGTGGCGGACTACGTGTCTACAGCCGGCCCGGCGAAGGAACCGAGTTCATCCTGACCCTTCCTCGAGTCCCGTTCGCCGAAGGTGGCCCGGCAGTCGACCAGCCTGCGGTGAGGCCGGTGTTCGAATGACTTCCAGGATCGCGCTGCTCGCGCTGCTCGCCGTCTTGGCGACGGGGTGCGCCCAGCTACCCGATTCCGGCCCGGTCGAGCGGGTGGCGTCCGCGAGTTCCCGGACGCACGGCAGCGTTCGGTACGAACCGGCACGCCCTCGGCCCGGCGCGACGCCGCAGCAGATCGTCGACGGCTATCTCGATGCGATGCTGGCGTACCCGGAGGCCACCGGCATCGTGCAGTCGTATCTCACGCCCGCTGCCGCTGACGCCTGGAGATCCACGGCTGGCCTGACGGTGTACTCGAGCATCGCCACCCGGGCGGGCGCAGCCAACCCGCGGCGGGCCGAGGTGCGGATCTCGGCACGCACGCTCTTCACGGTCAACAGCGCGGGCCAGGCGTCGGCCGGCGGCCAGGACGTCACGCGAGAGCTGCAGCTTGAGCGCGTGGAAGGGCAATGGCGTGTCGCCAACCCCGTCCCCGGGTATCTCGTCACGCGGCAGTTCGCCGAGGACTACGTGAGGTCGTACCCGTTGTGGTTCTTCGACGAGTCGGGGGAGCGGCTCGTGCCTGAGCTGGTCCACGCCGTGGTGAGTGAGCAGTTGCCGCTCACCCTGACGCGGCGGCTGGCCGCCGGGCCGCGGCAGAGCACACTCCGCACGTTTCTGCTCGGCCCCGACGACCTGCGGGTGAACATGACTGGGAAGATCGTCAATGTCGATTTCCAGAGCGACCTGGGCGGCTCTGCCGACAAGGTGGCCGGGCAGCTGATCTCGACGCTGCGCGGCGTGCCCGGGCTGGACGGTGTCCGGATCCTCGTGGATGGAGCTCCCGAAGGCGACGTGCACCCAATCGACGCGGTCGTTGGCTTCGGGCCAGGGCCGTTGACCACCCGCACCTACGCGTTGCGCGGGAACCGCGTCGTCGATGTGACTGGGCGGGTGCGCGCCATCAACGGCCCGTGGGGCCGTTCGGCGCGGAACGCGGTGGCCATCGCCGTGGATGGGGAGGCGATCTCCGCAGTGTTGCCCGGCCGCAACTCGGTTGTGGTGGGCTCGCGATCCGACGGCCGCACCGAAACGTTCGAGGGGACCGATTTCGTCGACCCAAGTTGGGACGACCAAGGACGGCTCTGGCTGATCGATCACCAGGGCGGCACCCGGGTGCGGGTGGTTCGCGGCGGGGAGGTTGCCACCGTCGACGCCGGTGAGCTGGGCGTGATCGGGTCGTTCGCGGTGTCTCCAGATCGCAGTCGCTACGCCGCCGTGGTCCGCTCCGGTGAGGAGGAGTCGGTCGTCGTGGGTGCGATCCAGCACAACGCCGACGGTGACCCGATCCGGCTCTTGGCGCCGCGCGTCGTCAGCGCCAGCAGTGCCGGTGAACGGTCCGTGGGGTGGGAATCACCGACCCGGATCAACTTCGTGGCGATCGGGGCGACCGGGCAACAGCTGTATTCGGTTGGGTTGGACGGAGTTGACCTCGCGACCGGTGACACGTTGATGAACGGCGTCCAGTCGTGGGCTGGGCCGGCCGAAGACCGGGCCGCGCGGTGGGCGGTCGATCGCCGCGGGCACTTGTGGCACCGGGAGCCGGGCAGTCGCTGGCGCCTGAAGTCAGACGAGACCTTCCGCGGGCTGTCCTCCGGTCGCTAGCGCGTCGGTCCACAGCCGGGCGCTCGATCCTCTCTCCAGGACGCCGGTGTGGCGAGACTTCGAGCATGGGGATCATCGCGGACATCGCCGACGTACTGGTGGGAACCTGCTGTGTCGCGTGCCGCAATCCGGCCTTGGGGCTGTGCGCCGATTGCGCATCCAGGTGCCGGCCGGATCCGCGCATCGTTCGGGAGCATCCCTGCCGGATCTCCGCAGCCGGTGAGTATGACGGCGCCCTGCGGTCCGCCATCATCGCGTGGAAAGAGCGCGGCCGGTTCACGGTGGAACGCCCGCTGGCGCATCTTCTTGCGGCATCGGTGCTTGCACACGAAGTCGAGGGCCCGATCGCGCTCGTCCCCATTCCCAGCCGACCCGATCGTCGCCGGGCCCGGGGAGCGGATGTGGTCGCCGACCTCGCGCGCAGATCCGCGGCTTTGCTGCGCTCGGTTGAGGTGGACGCCCAGGCCGTGCCGTCGCTGGCATTCGTCAAACGCGTGCGCGATCAAGCCGGCTTGTCGGCCACGGAGCGAGCCGACAACGTCCGTGGAGCCCTCGTGGTCCGGCGTCCACCGTCGGCGCCGGTCGTGCTCGTCGATGACATCGTCACCACGGGCGCGACCCTGGGCGAGGCGGCTCGGGCATTCCGAGCGCGGGGTCTGACGGTCGCCGGAGCCGCGACCATGGCACACCGCCCATTACGTTGAGATGAATCTCTGGTGTGCGACCTCATCGGGGTTTACCGTCGGCCTAAGAGCATCCACCCGTGGACCGTGTGGACGCTGCTGTCGACTGCGGGAGGCCGCATGGAAATTGTCGTCAAGGGCCGGAACAGCGAGATCTCAGATCGGTTCAGAGAACATGTCATCGAGAAGCTGCAGCGCATTGACAAATACGATCAGCGCAAGCAGATCCACCGCGTAGAGGTCGAAGTCACCCACGAGCGAAACCCGCGCCAGCACGACCGCGCCGCCCGTGTCGAGATGACGCTCCGATCGCGCGGCCCGGCCGTTCGAGCCGAAGCCGCCGCCGTAGACCAGGCCTCCGCACTCGATGCGGCCCTTGACAAACTCGTGGCCCGATTGCGCAAGCTGCGCGACCGCCGTCGGATCCATCACGGACAGCACACGCCACGCTCGCTGTCACAGGCCGCCGCCCATGTGCCTGACGACGTCGTGTCAGCCGGGCTGCCGCCCGCCGAGACCGAGGTTCACGTGGTTGCAGGGGTGCACGTTGAGGGGGATGGCTGCCCCTTGGTCGTGCGTGAGAAGACCCATCAGGCCACGCCCATGACATTGGAGCAGGCCCTCCATGAGATGGAACTCGTGGGACACGACTTCTTCCTCTTCGTCGAGAAGGACTCGATGCGACCGAGCGTCGTCTATGTGCGGCGTGCGTACGACTACGGAGTGATCCATCTCGACGTCAACAGCTAGTCTCGGGCTTGTGACGGATCTGGATTCCACCGTTCGGGTGCTCCTGGTCGATGACCAGGAGCTGTTCCGGCGCGGCGTCAAGATGGTCCTTGAGGCTGAAGGAGGGCTGGAAGTCGAAGAGGTCGACGACGGCGACAAGGCCGTCAAGTCGGTCGAGGCGAACCCGCCGGACGTGGTCTTGCTCGACGTCCGCATGCCCGGTCGCAGTGGCGTCGACACCTGCGCGGCCATCAAGGCTGCCTCGCCGTCGACGGCCATCATCATGCTGACCGCCAGCGACGAAGAGCAGGATCTCTACCAGTCCATCAAGAGCGGCGCCTCGGGCTACCTCCTCAAGGACGGCTCAACGTACGACCAGGTCGCCGAGGCGGTCCGCCTCGGGGCGAGCGGCCAGTCGCTGATCACGCCCAGCATGGCCACCAAATTGCTCGACGAGTTCGTCACCATGACCAAGACCCCCGGGTCCGGCGCGCAGCTCACGGCCCGCGAGCTGCAGGTGCTGCGTCATGTCGCCAAGGGCCAGAGCAACCGCGAGATTGCTGAAGACCTCTTCATCAGCGAGAACACGGTGAAGAACCACATCCGGAATCTGTTGGAGAAGCTCCAGTTGAAGTCGCGGATGGAGGCGGCGATGTATGCCGTCCGCAGCAACCTGTTGGAGTGACGGCGGCCGGGGTTCAGTGCACGAAGCGGAGCGTGAGCGGTGACCAGTGCACCTCGCCCTGGTATGCCTTGATGGCCCCGATCACGTGCAAGACGGTCGCCACGATGGGAATCACGGCCAGGATCGCGAACCCGATCAGGACAAGCGCCAGGATGACGCCCACGATGGCCCACAGCAGCGCGTTCAGCTGGATGTTCACCGCATCAGCGGCGTGCTGCCGGACAAACGGGCCCTTGTCCTTGTAGACGAGGTAGATGACCAGCGCGGCGACGAAACCGAGCGTTCCGGCGCTCAGGATCATGGCTCCGCCGGCAATGCCGTGTGTCACGGTCGCCCACGTGCGCTCCTGATCAGGCGTGAGCGCCGTACTCGTTCCGCTCTTCGCGTACGGATTACTCGCC
>DATFFJ010000211.1:0-6318 GCA_035250065.1 Aeromicrobium sp.
GAAGTCGGCGAACTCGACCTTGGGCGCCTTGGCCTTCTGCCGAGTGACCGATGTGGGAGCAGTGCCTTCTGGCGCCGCGGCGGCGGCGACCTCGGCCTCGATCGCCGGGGCGAGCATCGTCTCGACCTCGTCCAGGCTCAGCGGCACCGGCTGGTGCGCATTGCCGACGAAACCGGTGACCGACGGCGTGTGGCGGACAACGCCCCACGACTCGTCGGTGAGGTCCATCCGGACCAGGACGTAGCCGGGAAGGACCGTGCGCTTGACCAGCTTGCGCTGGCCGTTCTTGATCTCGGCCACCTCTTCGGTCGGGACCTCGACCTGGAAGATGTAGTCCTCGGCGTTCAGCGAGGTGATGCGGTTTTCGAGGTTGGCCTTGACCCGCTTCTCCATACCGGAATACGTGTGCACGACGTACCAATCGCCGGGCTGGCTGTACAGGTTGTCGCGAAATTCCTTCAGCGCGTCCGGTACAACCTCGTCCTGGGTCGGCGCTTCGTCGGTCGACGCTGCGTCCGTCGCCGCCTCTTCCTGAGTCGACGCTTCGTCCGTTGCCGCGTCTTCAGTCACGTCCTCGGCGGGGGCGTCCTCGGCGGGGGCGTCGTCGATGGTGTCAACCACCTGGGACCCGTCCGCCGGGTCACCTGACTCGTGCTCGAACTCGCTCACCATCAACCTCACGCAAAAATCTTGAACATTGCCTTGCCGAACCCGAAGTCGAGCCCGGCGACGATCGCCATCATCACCAACACGAAGACGAGCACCACGAAGAAGTAACTGACGACCATCGGTCGGGTCGGCCAGACCACCTTGCGGAGCTCGGCGACGACTTGACGGATGAACGTGATCGGCGGCGTACGACCCGTCGTCCCCGGAATCGGGGTCGTCGGCGTGCCGCCGGACAGCTCGGGATGCTGTTCGCTCACGCTTTCCTTCTCTCGTCGTGTGTTGATTTGGCTGCCGCACGGCGCTGTACTGCATTGCGGGTCTTTCGCCCCGCGCATGCCGTGCGTCGCACGGCACGAGGGACTTGAACCCCCAACCTTCGGTTTTGGAGACCGATGCTCTGCCAGTTGAGCTAGTGCCGTAGGTGCGTCCCCAGCCCTACTCGACCACCGCCACGAGGGCATGGCGAACTAGCCTGAGATTTCACCGGTGGGTCAAGCATACGGGGCGGGTTCGTCGGGAGCCAA
Source organism: Aeromicrobium sp. (assembly GCA_035250065.1). Classification (GTDB taxonomy): domain Bacteria; phylum Actinomycetota; class Actinomycetes; order Propionibacteriales; family Nocardioidaceae; genus Aeromicrobium. The sequence continues at coordinate 1,194 of DATFFJ010000211.1, forward strand.
ACCGCACCTGACCGGCCGATCAGTAGGTCGTGAGACTCTCGAGTCGGTACTCGCGCAGGCGATCGCGGCCTCCCAGCTTCTCGATCTCGATCAGGACGCCGATCCCGACGACGCGACCGCTCAATGCCTCGACGAGGTTGGCCGTGGCGCGCGCGGTGCCGCCCGTGGCGAGCACGTCGTCGATCACGAGCACCGGCTCGTCGGGATGGATCGCGTCGCGGTGGATCTCGAGCTTGTCGGTGCCGTACTCGAGCTCGTATTCCTCGTGGGCGACCTGCCACGGCAGCTTGCCGGCCTTGCGGACCGGGACGAATCCGGCTCGCAGGCGGTATGCGACTGCCGCGCCGAGAATGAAGCCGCGCGATTCGATCCCGACCACCCGGCTCACGTCAACATCGTCGAATCTGGCGACGACGTCATCGATCGTCCGCCCGAAAGCAGCGGCGTCGCCGAGCAGCGGCGTGATGTCGCGAAAGGTGACGCCGGGCTGCGGGTAGTCGGCGATGGCGCGTACGTGATTTCGAATCCATGACCCGTCAACCGCCATGGCCAGAGGCTAGCGCTGCAAGGATTGCGGCGTGCGGCCGATCGCGTCTCTTCCGAAGGCGCACCTGCACCTGCACTTCACCGGGTCGATGCGGCACACGACGCTTCTGGAACTCGCCGAACGGGACGGCCACCGCCTCCCGCCGGCGCTGGTCGAGGACTGGCCGCCCCAGCTGGCCGCCACCGACGAGAAGGGATGGTTCCGCTTCCAGCGGCTGTACGACATCGCGCGGGCGGTGCTGCGCACCGACGACGACGTCCGTCGCCTGGTGCGCGAGGCGCTCGAGGACGACGCGGCAGACGGCGCAGTCTGGACCGAGCTCCAGGTCGACCCGTCGGGCTACACCGCGAAGTTCGGGAACATCACCGAGTTCACCGAGCTGGTGCTCGATGCGGCACAGCAGGCGTCGGCGTCAGTGGGGATCGGCGTCGGCATCGTCATCGCGGCGAACCGGACCCGCCATCCGCTCGACGCGCGTGCTCTCGCCCGGCTGGCGGCGCAATACGTAGGCCGAGGCGTCATCGGCTTCGGGCTGAGCAACGACGAGCGCCGTGGCGACACCTCCGAGTTCGCCGCGGCGTTCTCGATCGCCGAACGGGCCGGCCTCCTGCTCACCCCGCATGGCGGCGAGCTGCGCGGACCAGCGCACGTCGCCGCGTGCCTGGACCATCTGCATCCGACGCGACTGGGCCACGGCGTGCGCGCCGCCGAAGACCCCGCCGTGCTGGCCCGCGTCGTCGACACCGGCGTCGCCCTGGAGGTCTGTCCGACGTCGAACGTCTCGCTCGGCGTGTACAGCACGCTGGACGAGGTGCCGGTTCGACAGCTCCTGGCCGCTGGTGCTGACGTCGTGCTGGGGGCTGACGACCCACTGCTCTTCGGCTCACGGCTCGCCGGCCAATACGCCCTCCTGCGCGCGGCCCAGAACTTCTCCGATGACGAGCTCGCCCGGCTGGCGGCCATGTCGATTCGACGCTCGTGCGCACCCGACGAGGTCAAGGCGCAGGCACAGGCAGGCATCGACGCCTGGAGGGCTGCCGAGCCGGTGTGATCAGGCGTCGCAGCTGGCTGGATCGAATCCAGGCGGGGTCTTGACGATCAACTCAGTGTTGAGGTCGCCCGGCGTCCCGGACTCGATCAGCTGCCAATCGTTCGCGGACAGCTCGCGGCTCAGCGCTGCCAGCGACAACGGTGAGTCGAGATTGCCGTCGAAAGCGGCGGGCGCAGCGTGGTCCAGGATCGTCGTGAAGATGGACAGTGTGCCGTCGGCGTTGTCGGCGATCTCGATAATGCGCGCCTGCTGCGGGAAGTCGATGTGGGACGCGGTGTTGATCTCCCAGAATCCGCCCGCTTCGCTGGTGTGAGCCAGGATCTCGTTGCGGTGCGTGTGCCCGTTGACCCACGCGATCACCTGCGGCTTGGTCAGGAGGTAGCTGACCACTTCGCTGCCGAGCACGCGCACGTTCAGGTCGCCGCCGGTCGCAATGAACGGGTTCGCCATCGTCCCGCTGGTGTGGTGGCTGAAGATCACGACAAGCCGGTTGGCAGCGCCGTCGATGACCTGCTTCATCCAGGTGAACTGGGCCGGGTCCAGCGATCCGTCGGCATAGCCGTTGGGGTTGACCGTGTCGAGCACGACCATCCGCACCGGGCCCTTGTCGACCACGTAGTACGCCGTGCCCTTGGATCGATTGTCTGCTGTAAAGCCGTGACCGACCGGGGAACCCGAGGTGTTGAAGTGCTCGGCGACGACCTGCTTCCGGGTGAGGATGCGTCGGTTCAGATCGGGGGTGACCACCCGCGCGGCTCCCGGGGTCGCGAGGATCGCGTTCAGGACCGGTCCCAGGTTCAGGTTCTTGAGCAGCGAGTCGACGTTTGCCTGGCTGAAGCCAGCCGGCGGGGAGATGATCTTCAGTGCTCCGGTCGCGATGACACCCAAGGGCAGGTTCGTCGGGAAGTTGCCCTGGATCAGTCCATCGTGGTTGCCAAAGACCGAGTACCAGTCCACGTCGAGGCCGGCCGCGGCGAACGGCTTGCGGGACTTGTCCAGCAGCCCGGGCACCTTCGGGAACCCGTATGTCGCCCGGGGAGCGTCCGTGGGGATCTCGCCGTGGGGGTGCCAGTAGTTGGGGTCCTTCCCCGTCATGACCCCTTCGTACTTGTTGAGATTGCCGCTGTCCGGACGAACGGTCTTGCCGTCCAGCAGGTCGATGTACCACCGCGTCTCGTTGAACTGGCAGTTGTCCGAGTTGTCCCCGGTCTCGATCACGAACGACACCGGCAGCTTCAGCACCGGTGTGCGGTTGAGCTCGTTGACCGCGCGGACCATGGAGTCCGACACCTGGGCGGTGAGCATCTCTTGCGGGCGGTATGCCGAGCTCAGGAGGCCTGGGCCCGGGAGAGTGGCCGGGTCTTCATATCGGTCGAGCCATTCGACGCGGAGTGGCGATTGGTGATCGACGATGTGAATGTCACTGAACTGGACGAAGCCGAGCACGCCCTTGCGACACTCCTCACGGCCGGCGCCGGCCGTCCCACCCAAGTCGGTGCGAACCAGTCGCTCGAGCGCCGGGCCATCCACCAGACGCTCATATCCCCCGGGGCCGGCCGGACCTCGGACGATGGATGCATCGTTGGTCGTACGACGGACGGCGGCGGCAACACGGCGCGCCGTACCGACGGTCGTGCTGACAACGGCAGCGCCCACTGCCACCAGCGTGTTGCGGAGGAACGTGCGACGAGACAGCTCAGACATTGCCGCCAATCTAGGGATTGACGAGTGATCCCGCAGCAAAATGCCGGAAATGTCGGGCCGGATCTACAACGAGCAGCCAATCAACGTCGGCTCCGGATCCAGCGTGATCCCGAATCGGTTCTGGACGCCTGCGCGCAACTCGCGCGCCAGATCGATCAGCTCGCTCGTCGTGGCCCCACCCCGGTTCGTGAGTGCGAGCGCGTGCTTGGTCGACACCGACACCTGACCCTCGGCGCCCGGGAAGCCGCGCCCGTATCCGGCCCGCTCGATCAACCAGGCCGCGCTCGTCTTGATGCTGCCGTCCGGCTGCGGATAGCGCGGCGCCTCGGCGGGCAGCGTGGCAGCCGTCGTGGCATCGAGCACCGGATTGGTGAAGAACGAGCCGGCGCTCCAGGTGTCGTGGTCGTCCGGGTCGAGCACCATGCCCTTCGACCGTCGCAGCTCGAGGACGGCCGCGCGGACGTCGGCAGACGGCACCACGGCGCCCACGTCGACTCCGAGCGCTTCGGCCAGTTGCGCATAGGCGATCGGCTGGCCGTGATCGCCGTGCGCGAGCTGGAACGCCACGGTCAGGACCACGTAGCGGGGAGCGGACTGCTTGAACCGGCTGGTGCGATAGCCGAAGCCGCAGTCGGCGAGTGCCATCGTGCGGACGACCCGGTCGTAACGGTCATAGACACGCACCCGGGCCACGGTCTGCGAGACCTCTTGGCCGTACGCCCCGACGTTCTGGATGGGAGTGGCCCCGACGGTGCCCGGGATGCCGGACAGCGCTTCGAAGCCGCGCCAGTTCTCGGCTACCGCCCGAGCGACGAGGTCATCCCAGTCTTCACCGGCTTGCACTGTGACCATGACGCCACCACACAACGCAGCCAGGTCGTCGCAGTCGTCGCTCTGGACTGAGACGCCGCGCGTCCGGACCAGGATGACGGTGCCGTCGAATCCAGCGTCGGAGACGACGAGGTTGCTTCCGCCGCCGACGATGAGAACCGGGTCGCCGGCCTCGTCGGCGACCCGCACTGCGTCGACGAGGTCAGTCTCGGTGGTGACCTCAAGAATGGTCCGTGCTGGCCCGCCGAGCCGCAGCGTCGTCAGCTCGGCGAAGTCCATAGCCGCAGGCTAGCGATGCTGACGGATGTCGTCGCTCGCGGCGACGTCAGCGCGTCTCGCGGTGAACCGTGTGCGTCTTGCAGCGCGGGCAGAACTTCTTGAGATCCAGGCGGTCGGGATCGTTGCGCCGGTTCTTCTTGGTGATGTAGTTGCGTTCCTTGCACTCGGTGCAAGCCAAGGTGATCTTGGGTCGAACGTCGGAGCTCTTGCTCGCCACGGGTCTGCCTTCTTCTGGTTGAAACTTGGGATGCGGGCCACTTCGAGTAGCGGGGGCGGGACTCGAACCCGCGACACCACGATTATGAGCCGTGTGCTCTAACCACCTGAGCTACCCCGCCAGTGCGAGAAACGACCCCCGGCTGGGCCCGGGAAACCGCATCTCAGAGCCCCTTTACGGAATCGAACCGTAGACCTTTTCCTTACCATGGAAACGCTCTGCCGACTGAGCTAAAGGGGCGCGCCGCTGCGTAAACAACGTGGGCAAACATACCGGGTCGCAGCACGCGGGGCGAAATCGAGCCCTGCCGGTTCGAGCATGGTGGCCGACGACAGTGGGTACGTTCTTCGAGAGCACTCTCAGGAGGAAAGATGCGCATCATCTCGACCTTGGTACTCATCTGGTTCGTCGTCGGCATCGTCGCAGCATTCCAGCGCGGTTACTTCTCGACCGCCGACGACAACTGCAGCGACGTCGGCACCATCGTGGTGACGGT
>DATFFJ010000212.1:0-5204 GCA_035250065.1 Aeromicrobium sp.
CCTGCAGCAGCTCGACGGGCCGGTGCGCGGCAACGGCAAGATCATCCAGGAGCTGGAGGCGTTCTTCGGTGGCGCCGGCTGGAACGTCATCAAGGTGGTCTGGGGCCAGCCGTGGGACGAGCTGCTGGCCCGGGACACGGACGGCGTCCTGGTCAACCAGATGAACAGAGTCCCCGACGGCGAGTTCCAGACGCTGTCGGTCGAGTCCGGCGCCTACAACCGCGAGCACTTCTTCGGGCCGGATCCTCGCCTACAGCAGATCGTCGCGCACCTGAGCGACGAGCAGATCGAGAAACTCCCGCGCGGCGGGCACGACTATCGCAAGGTGTTCGCCGCGTTCGACGCGGCGGTGAAGCACACCGGCCAGCCGACCGTCATCCTCGCCCACACCGTCAAGGGCTGGCTGATCGACTCGCTCATGGGCAAGAACGCAACGCACCAGATGAAGAAGCTGACGACGGACGACCTCAAGCGATTCCGCGACAAGCTCTACATCCCGATCACCGACCAGCAGATCGACGACGCGCAGTACGTGCCGCCGTTCTACCACCCCGGTCCCGACGACGAGGCCATCCAATACATGCTTGCCCGCCGGGAGGCACTCGGCGGACCCATGCCCTCGCGCCGGTTCGAACCCAAGCCGCTCAAGCTGCCCGGCGACCCCGTCTACGCAGAGCTGGCCCAAGGCTCGGGCAAACAGGCCGTCGCGACGACGATGGCCTTCGTCCGGCTGCTGAAGGACCTGATGAAGGATCCGGAGATCGGCGACCGCATCGTGCCCATCGCCCCGGACGAGTACCGGACGTTCGGCATGGATTCGATGTTCCCGTCGGCCAAGATCTACAACCCGCACGGCCAGAACTACGACTCGGTGGACCGCAAGCTCCTGCTCGCGTACAAGGAGTCGCCCCAGGGCCAGCTCTTGCACGAGGGCATCAGCGAGGCCGGCGCCATGGCCTCGACGACGGCGGCTGGCAGCTCATACTCGACCCACGGCGAGCCGATGATCCCGGTCTACATCTTCTATTCGATGTTCGGCTTCCAGCGGACCGCCGACTCGATCTGGGCCATGGCCGACCAGCTGGCCCGCGGCTTCCTCATCGGCGCCACCGCCGGCCGCACGACCCTGACCGGCGAGGGACTGCAGCATGCCGATGGCCATTCCCCGTTGCTCGCTCGCACGAACCCGGCCGTCATCCACTACGACCCAGCCTTCGCGTTCGAGATCAGGCACATCGTCCGGTCCGGCTTGGAGCGGATGTACGGGGAAGAGTCCGAAGACGTCATCTTCTATCTGACCGTCTACAACGAGCCGATCGTCCAGCCGGCCGAACCGGCCGGCCTCGACGTCGACAGCCTGCTCAAGGGCGCCTACCTCTTCGCCCGCGCCGAGGGACAGGGCATCCCGGCCCGCATCCTGGCCTCCGGCGTCGCCGTTCCCTGGGCCCTGAAGGCGCAGGAGATCCTGGCTGAGCAGTATGGCGTCGCAGCTGACGTGTGGTCGGTCACGTCGTGGAACGAGATCGCCAAGGAGGCAGTCGAGGTCGAGCGGTGGAACCTCAACCATGCCGGCGAGGAGTACCGCAAAGCCTGGATCACGCAGGCCCTCGCCGAGGAGAAGGCCGTCACCTTGGCCGTCAGCGACTACATGCGGGCGGTCTCCGACCAGATCGCACCGTGGGTGCCCGGCGGGTGGGAGTCGCTCGGAACGGACGGCTTCGGCTTCGCTGACACCAGGGCTGCCGCCCGCCGGGCGTTCCAGGTCGACACCGAATCGATTGTTGTCGGCGTCCTCCAGGGATTGGCTGAGCGCGGCCACGTCGAGCGGTCCGTGGTGGCCAAGGCCTTCGCTGACCTGCGGCTGGACGACCCCACGGCCGTCGCCGGGCAAGCACAGGAGGGCGGCGACGCCTGACCGCTCTCTAAGATGTGGGCATGCGTCGCTGGCCCTACACCTTCCTGGTGATTGTCTCGGCGCTGATCGGAATCACGGCCGTTGTGCTCTCTCAGCAGCTCGGTGTGCCGCTGCGTGATCCCGAGGGCTTCCTCGGCCCGGCGTACGTTCGTCTCCCGGCGTTGGCCTTCCTGTTCTTCGCGCTCGGCATCATCCCGCAGGCCATCCGGCGGAGCGGTGTCAAGCAGGCCCCGCGCGCGATCGTCGAGATCATGCGCGCCGAATGGAGCTGGACTCGCGTCCTCAACATCATGACCGGACTGGTCGGGTTCTACATCTGCTACGTCAGCTACCGCAACATCAAGAGCTACCTGCCGCTGATCCGCGAAGACCTGCTCTTCGACCACGACATGCTGCAGCTCGACCACTTCCTGATGTTCGGCAACAACCCGGCGCCGATCCTCCATCAACTGCTCGGGACCACCGTGACGGCCGAGGTGCTCGCGACGGCCTACCTGAGCTACCTGCCGCTCATCCCGATCACGCTCGGACTGGTCCTCACGTGGAGCCGGAACACCTCGCTCGGCGCGTGGTACGCCACGGCGCTGAGCCTCAACTGGGTGCTCGGGGCAGCCAGCTACTACGTCCTTCCGACCCTCGGCCCGGCGTTCTTCCAACCGTCCATGTTCGTCGATCTCCCGGACTCGAGCGTGACGTCGCTTCAGAACGCACTGTTCCAGAACGGTGCGGCCTTCAAGGCCGACCCAACCGGAAAGGACATCTACGGCATCGCCGGGTTCGCCTCGCTCCACGTCTCGGTCGTCGTCACGGCCTGCATGTTCTTCAGCCGCACTGGTCAGCGTCTCGCGATTCGCGTCGCCGGCTACATCTTCCTGCTCATGACCGTTCTGGCGACCATCTACTTCGGGTGGCACTACTTGGCCGACGACTTCGCCGGCGCGCTGATCGGGTGGGTGGCCGTCTCCCTCGGAGCCTGGGCGACCGGCAACCGGGGCCGCCGCCGTCGTCGAGGACTCGAGGAGAATCCGGCCGAAGAGGAGGACGACCGCGAGGACGAGGCCGACGACCTTGACGACGCGATTGGCTCGGTGCCCGCCGGGTAGAATCTCTCGGTGCCCAACCCCGAGGAGATACGCGCGAGTCTCACCGAGCTCCTCGGCCAGATTGCCAACACTCCTGCCGATGCCGTCCGCGACACCGCGGCGCTGAAGGACCTGGGGATCGACTCGGTCGCGATCGTTGAGCTGGCTGAAGGCGTTGCCACGACGTTTGACCTGCGGCTGTCCGACGAAACGGTGAACGAGTGGCGCACGGTCGGAGATGTCGTCCGCTCGGTCCAGCGCGGTGAGCGGTTCCTGGACCTGCTGCCGCCGCCGCAGCTCACTGACCCGGAGCGCCTGGGCGCGTTCAAGCAGCTCGCCATCGTTTTGGCCGTCGTCGGCGCCGGTGTCGGCGTCGTCATCGGTGTCGCCGCCGCCGTCATGCTGGTGAGTTCGGGGCTTGACGGCGGGTCACTGCCGCCCGTCAGTACTCCGGTCGCACCCACGCCCAACGCCTCGGCGACCGCCACCAGCAACCCGTTCGGCAACGGCGGTTCGAGGCCCACGCCATCGCCGACCTCAGCGGCGCCCACCGACGCCAGCCTGACCCTGACCCCGGACGTCGTGAGCGCTGGCGAAGACTTCCGGCTGACTGGGACGCTCCCCAGCGCCCGCGCCGGCGAGACGTTGATCGTCGAGTGGCGCGAGGACGGCGGGACGTGGGCGGCGTTCCCCATCACGGTGACGGCCAACCAGGACGGCACCTTTGCCTCTCGGGTCTACATCGGCAGCGTGGGCGAACGGCAGTTCCGCGTCCGCTCCCGCGAGGGCGGGGCAACGCCGCCTGCGACCGTCCGGATCAGCTAGGGCTCAGATCACCTGGTGAAGCCACCGGACGGGAGCGCCGTCACCGGCATGCCGGAAGGGCTCCAGTTCGGCATCCCACTTGACGCCCAGCAACCCATCGAGTGCTTCGTCCATGGTGATCTCACCTTTGGCCGCTTTGACGCGAAACGCCTTGACCCGGTCCTCCGGGATCAGGATGTCGCCGTGGAGGCCGGTCATCGCGTGGAAGACGCCGAGTTCGGGCGTGTAGCTGAACCGGGCTCCTTCGGTGACCGACGTGGGCTCCTCGGTGACCTCGAACCGAAGCCGGTCCCACCCGCGGAGCGATGACGTGATGGCTGCGGCAGTACCGGCAGCCGCCTGCCACGAGACCTCCGTGCGGTAGGTGCCCGGCTCGGCCGGCTGCGCAACCCAATTGAAGTCGACGGCAGCATCCAGCACGCCGACCAGCGCCCACTCGACATGCGAGCACAGGGCCGACGGTGCGGAGTGGATGTAGACCACGCCGCGCGTCATTGCCGCCGTCGATTCCTCGAAAGCGCCCATCGTTGCCTCCCGGTCCGTCTGAGAATCCGTCTTCCCCAACGCATCTCATGCCGGATCAGGAGCTTGTGGGTCCATTGTGCCCCACACACCACAGCCGCACCATGACGTGGGTCACCGGTGTTTCCGTCGTGTCGCAGGCACAAACCGCGAGGTCAGACTAGGTCTTGCGGCGCAGCTCCGCAGAAAGATCGTCGATTCGGCCTCCCAGTTCGCGCCCGGTGGCCTCCGCTTCGGTCACGACACGGCGCGCGACGGCGTCGAGCTTCTGCTCCACCCGATCGAGGCTCTGCTGACGCAGCTCGACCCGGCGCAGAGCCTGCAGCTGCAAGGCGATGGTCAGCAGGACGAGCAGGATGACGGCGGTGAGCGCACCCTCGATGAGGCCGACGAGCGCCGACCCGATGCCGGCCGCCGCAACCACCGTGGCCGCGGCGGCAATCAGAACCTTGCGCCGTGCCAGTTTCATCGCCCGTCCTCTCTGCCAGCCAACAGTGTGCCGATGAGAGTGGTCAGCGCGCCGCTCGACGCGCGGTCGCGGCACAGGGCGTATCCGCGAGCGCGCTGCTCGTCCAGGCGGGACGAGTCATTCGCCAGTTCCTTGAGGACGATCTCGACGTCGCCGGCAGCGGCGTAGACCCCGGCGCCCCCGAGGAACGACTCCCATGCCGGATCGGCGACGACGACTGCGCCTTCGGCCAGCGCCTGGAGAATGCTCCATGAAAGGTACGGACCCCAGGTGCGCGTGGGAACGGGGGCGAACACATCGAGTTGCCGCAGGAATCCGGTCAGCGGGAGTGACTCGTCGACCGCCACCCACGTCGGCGGAAGCAGTCGGGGATGCTTCTGGTGACGAGTGG
>DATFFJ010000213.1:0-11345 GCA_035250065.1 Aeromicrobium sp.
CTTCGGCGTCGTCCGTGACGTCGACGACGCGTCGATCGTCACGGTCGCCGGATCGTCGTCGGCACTGCCCGGAACGCAGAATGGGAGTGCCAAGGTCAGCCCGCTCGCCATCTACCCGCCCAAGGGTCGCGCCACGGGTGGCGTCCGGTGCCAGCGACTCCTCAAGGGCGAGGATGGAGTGATCCTCGCGTGGGTGGGCGATGGCACACCGTTGGCGTGCGCCACGAGCGGATCCCCCGTCGATCTGCCCGAGCCGACGGACCGCCGCGACGGTTCCGGCGTCGCCGTCAGCCAGCCCCTGCTCGCAGTCGCTGGTCCCCCGGCCCAGTTGCCCGGCACGCACCGGTGATCGTGCGAGACTGGCCGACATGCTTCCCAAGCAAGTGCACCGGTTGACGATTCTGTTCGCTGCCCTGATCGCGGCCGGCTTCCTCGCCGGCTGCGGACCGGACAAGTCCGACCCGAAGGTACAGCGGGACCTGCTGAAGGAGCGGTTGACCGAAGCGCGAGCGAAGATCGACGAGGCCGAGACCATCAACTTCAGCCTGGCGGCCAAAAACATGCCTGACGGTACGTCCGGGCTGCTCTCGGCGACGGGTTCGGGCAACCACAACCCGGCCTTCAAGGGCAACGTGAAGGTCATTACCGGTGGCGCCACGGTCACGGCGGAGGTCGTCGCCGTGGGCAGCGAAGTCATGGCGAAACCGAGCTTCGCGCCGATCTTTCTCAAGGTCGATCCGGCCAGCCTCCAGGCGCCCAATCCGGCCGCGCTGTTTGAGACCTCGGTCGGATTCTCCCAAGTCCTCGTCGAGACGAAGGCACTGAAGGAAGGTCCCAAGTCGCGCGACGGCAAGGACGTCCTGACCACCATCTCCGGCACCCTTCCCGGCTCCGTGGTGCGGGCCATTCTTCCGTCAGCAGATGTCCAGGCATCGTTCCCGGTGACGTATCGGCTCACCGAGGACAACGAGCTGCGGGACGCGTCGATCTCCGGCCCCTTCTACCCCGGCGTCGCCGACGTCACCTACGACATCGCCGTCACGACGTCCAGCGAGCCCGTCAGCATCACGCTGCCCGAATGATGGAAAGGCCCGGGCCGACGGGCGGTATCCCCCTTTCGGATCGCGGGAGGCGATCCAGCCGCATCATCCTGGCGTTCGCCGTCGTCGCGATCGCGTTCGCCGCTGCAGACACGTACGTCGTCGTCCTTGCCTTGCCCGCCATGATGACGACCGTCGGTCTGGACATCGACCAGCTCCAGCGGGCAGCGCCCATCGTCTCGGGCTTCCTGTTGGGCTATGTCGGCGTCCTGCCGCTGATCGGCCGGATCGCTGACCTGCGCGGCCGGGTTCCAGTCTTGCTTGGGTGCTTGGTGATCTTCGCCATCGGCTCGGTCGTCACGGCGGCCGCGTATGACTTGCCGACGATCGTCGCCGGCCGTCTCATCCAAGGCATCGGCGGGGGCGGCCTGATCCCTCCGACGCTCGCGCTGGTCGCCGATCTGTGGCCGCCGGAGAAGCGCGGCTTCCCGCTCGGTGTGGTGGGTGCGATGCAGGAGCTGGGCAGCGTGGTCGGGCCGCTGTATGGCGCCGCCGTGCTCACCGTCGCGTCGTGGCGGGCGATCTTCTGGATCAACGCGATCGTGGGCGTGATCTTGGCCGCGGGCATGCTCCGCCGGCGTCAGAGGCTTGACCTGCCCGGACTCCTCCTGCTCGCCCTCACCCTGGCCGGCATGAGTCTGATCATGCTGGCGCCCGCACGGCTTGTCACCGGCGTCACCACCGGGCTCGCGTTCCTGCCGGTCACCGGGGAGTCCCGGTGGCTGACGCCTCTTGCGTTCGGCACCGCGGGACTCCTGCTCCTGTTCTGCGCGCGTCAGGCGTTCGCCCGGCGACCCATGCTCGATTGGCGACGGTGGCCAGCACTGGCCCATCAAGCGGATCTCCTCGGCGCGCTGCTGCTGTGCGCCGGGCTCGGCGCCGTCATCCTGACGTTCGCCTCGGCCGAGCCCGAGACGGCCGCCATCTCCGCATCGGCGCCGATCCTGTTGCCGATCGCCGCAGCAGCGTTCGTCGCGTTCGCGCTGCGCCAGAGATTCGCCGGCCATCCCCTGCTCCCCCGCGGCGCGTTCGCCGCGCGACCGGCGTGGGGCGCGCTGGTCGTGTCGTTCCTGATCGGCGCCAGCCTGATCGCCGCGCTGGTGGACATCCCGTTCTTCGCCCGCCTCACCGTCCATCGCGATTCTCAGGTCGATGCGGCAATGGTGCTCGTTCGTTTCCTCATCGCCCTGCCGGTCGGAGCCCTCATCGGTGGAATGCTGCTCCGGTTCTTGCGTCCCACGTGGCTTACGGCTGCCGGCATGGCCATCAGCACCGCCGCCTTCGTTCACATGGCGACGTGGGACCAGAACGCGCTGCGCCACGAGAGCGAGCTCATTGCGCTGGTGAGCGGTGGCCTCGGCTTCGGCTTGGCGATCGCGCCCGTGAACGCCGCCCTCCTGAATCACACCGCTGACGACGTCCACGGCGTTGCCAGTGGGATGCTCATCGTGTCGCGCATGGTCGGGATGCTGGTGGGCATCTCCGCCCTTACGACGGTGGGACTTCGCGCCTTCTACAAGGCGTCCGCGGCCATCCCGCCGATCGACGAACTCTGCGGCGCGCCGGTCGCGTGCTCGGCCTATCGCGATGCGATCCGCGACGCCGGCATCGCCCAACTGCACGCCGTCTTTGTCGGCGCAGCGGCGTGTGCAGCCCTGGCCGCCATCCTGGCGCTGGTCCTCCTCCGGCCGGTCAGACGGCGCGGGCTTGACGGAACGCCCGCGGCGTCATCCCGTACCACCGTCGAAACGACCGATTGAACGTGCTCTGCTCGGTGTACCCGAGGATTCCGGCGATCTGGCCGAGCTGGAAACCCGGGTTGCCGAGCAGCTGCGCTGCCCGCGCCTTGCGCTCCTGGTCGAGGATCGCGGCGAACGAGGTGCCCTCACGCGCGAGATGTCGTTGCATGGTCCGAGCATGGACGCCCAGGTTGCGCGCCACGGCATCAGCGCTGCACGTCCCGGTTGGAAGCAGGCGCCGGACGAGGATGGAGACGTGCGGAGCCAGTTCTTCGCCCTCTCCAAAGGAGGTGTCGAGGTAGCGCGCCACGATGCGCCGCGTCTCCGGGTCAGCTCTGTCCACTGGCCGCTCGGCAAATCGGTCGTCAATCTCGAAACCGGACCGGTCCTGACCGAAGAGCACAGGCCCGTTGAACGTCTCCTCATAGGCTCTCTGCGGTCCGATGCGTTCGTGCTGGAAAGCCACCGCGCGCGGTCGCATGTCGTCACCGCCGAGCAAGCGGCCGATGCGGTAGCCATTGGCCAAGCTCAGCTCGTACGACTGCGGCAGGTAGGGCAATCCACGCTCTTCAATTGAGAAGTGGAAGGTGACCGAGCCGCTTCGGAAGCCGGGGTCGTCGGGGCCTGCCACGGTCAGATGCAGCGCCGGCGAGTGAAGGTGCAGATAGCGTCCGATCGCCACGAAGGCATCCAGCACAGTGTCTGAGTTGCGGGCGATCACCGCGACGGGACCCAGGATGTCGATGCCCTGCCACGCCGAAAGCCGCAGCCCGAAGTCAGGGCAATCCAGCTCATCGGCGGTTTGGGCGATGAGCCAGGCGAGCGCGGCATACGACACGAACGCGTCCTCCACATACTCGATGCCCGGCTGGATCCCGTACCTCTGCAACAGCCGGTCCGGCTCGCCACCGAGCTCGCGCACGAGATCGCTGAAGCCGAGGAGGTTCGTCGCGCGGATGAGACTGCCCACGTCCCTCCTGTCGGGAACTGTCAAAACGCTGTCGGGAATTGACAATACTCTTGGGACGTGGCCGCCCGACACTTGACGACATGAGCACGACTACTGCGCACCACACCGACACGTTGATCATCGGCGCCGGTATCTCCGGAATCGGCGTCGCCTGCCGGCTGAGCCAGGAGTTCCCCGGACGCGACTTCGCCATTCTCGAGCGCCGCAACGCAATCGGGGGCACGTGGGACCTGTTCCGCTACCCCGGCATCCGCTCCGACTCCGACATGTTCACCTTTGGATACGACTTCCGGCCCTGGGACGAACTCAAGGTCCTCGCTGACGGCGCGTCGATCCGCAACTACGTCACGGAGACGGCCAAAGAGTTCGGCGTCGACCAGCGAATCAACTACGGGCTGAAAGTCCTCGCCGCGGACTGGTCGAGCGCCGACCAGATCTGGACGGTCACCGCGCTCCGCGAGGCGACCGGCGACACCGAGACCTGGACCTGCTCGTTCCTCGTCACCGCCACCGGCTACTACAACTATGACGAGGGCTACCTGCCGGAGTTCCCCGGTGCCGACACGTTCGCTGGGACACAGATCCACCCCCAGCACTGGCCCGAGGACTTCGACTACACGGGCAAGAAGGTTGTTGTCATCGGCAGCGGTGCCACGGCCATCACGCTCGTGCCGGCCATGGCCGATGCCGCCGAACACGTGACCATGCTGCAGCGCTCCCCGTCGTATGTCTTCTCCCTGCCGGCGGAGGACAAGATCACCGCTGTTCAGCGTCGCTTCCTCCCACGGGCGCTGTCGTACAAGCTGACGCGCGCACGCAATATCGCGACGGCGCGCACCATTTTCAAGACCGCGCGACGTTTTCCCGGCCCGGTGCGCTCGTGGCTCCTCAGCCAGGTGAAAAAGCAGGTCGGCGACGGTGTCGACATGACTCACTTCTCACCCACGTACGGCCCGTGGGACCAACGGCTCTGCGCGTGCCCGGACGGCGACTTCTTCACCGTGTTGCGCGACGGCAAGGCGTCCATCGTGACCGACTCCATCGAGACCTTCACTCCGAACGGCATCAGGCTCACGTCAGGCCAAGAGCTCGAGGCCGACGTCATCGTGACCGCCACCGGCCTCGACCTTCAGCTGCTCGGAGGCGCCTCGCTGACGGTCGACGGCGAGCCAGCAGACGCGTCAACCCGTTGCACCTACAAGGGCGTCATGCTCGAAGGCATCCCCAACCTGGCTTGGGTGTTCGGATACACCAACCTGTCGTGGACCACAAAGGTCGGTCTCACCGCGGACTATCTCGTCCGACTGTTCAAGCACATGGACCAGACCGGTTCGACCGTCGCTGTCGCTGCCGACTCCGGCGACCAAGCGATCGACGAAACCTTCCTCTCGGGCAAATCAGGCGAACTGTCATCGGGCTACCTGCAGCGCGGCGCGCACCTGATGCCGCGGCAGGGCCGGGAGTTCCCCTGGAGGACAGTCCAGGACTACCGGCACGACAAGAAGGTCCTGCTCTCCGAACCAATCGACGACGGCGTCCTGACCTTCGAGCAAGCCCCAGTCATGGCATCCGCCACCGTCTGAGAAGCAGCACACGTTCATCGGCACGAAATCTGGCGTCGCTAGTCTGAGTCCGTGACCGATTTCGACGACCTTCTGGCCGCCAACCGGGCCTACGCGGGCAGCTTCGAGTATTCCGGGTTCGATGGCATCGCCAAGGCCGGCGTCGCGGTCGTGACGTGCATGGACTCGCGGATCGACCCGCTGGGCATGATCGGGCTGTCCCCCGGCGACGCCAAGATCCTGCGCAATCCCGGAGGGCGCGTGACCGACCAAGTCCTCGTGGCCTTGGTTCTCGGGGTCACCCTGCTCAAGGTCGACCGCGTGCTGATCATCGAGCACACCCGTTGCGCCATGGCCTCGTCCACCGAGGACGAACTGCGCCGACGGGTGGGCAGTGAGGCCGGGACGGACGCCTCGTGGATGTCCCTCGGCGTGATCGAGGACCAGGCCGCTGCCATTCGCGACGACATCGCCAAGGTGATGGCCCATCCCCTGATCGGCGACCACGTCGCGGTGGCCGGCTTCATCTACGACGTCGACACCGGCCTGCTCTCACAGGTCGGCTGAGACCGGTCATCTCAGCCGAAATCCTTACGTGCTGATAATCACGCCACCGGCACAGGCCGTTTGCCGTCTGTACACCTCATGTTCACAGTAATCTTCTCGTAACACAGTTCGGCCGAGCAGGCCGTGCGGTTCGGGGGGTCGTGCCGCAGCCATGCGGATCCGTCCAACTCGAGAGGAAGCCGGCCCCTTTGATGCTCTCTGCCGATACGGCCAACCTCCTCATCCGTGCCGCAGCAGACCTCGTCACCCTGCTGCTGCTGGTCGGGGTGCTTTACCGTCCGCAGAAGTCCATCCCGTCGATGCCGCTGGTTCTGTGTGCACTGAATGTTGGCCTTTTCACGGCCGTGACAGCGTTCGTGGAGGCCGGAGACGTCATCACAGGTGGGCTGGGCTTCGGCCTCTTCGCTTTGCTGTCCATGCTGCGACTCCGCAGCGCGGCCTTCACCATCAAGGACGTCGCCTACACCTTCATCGTTCTGATCCTCGGCTTGGTGAACGCGCTCCCCATCACAGACTGGGCGCTCCTCGGCGCGGCGAACGTCGCTCTGCTGTTCGTGATGGCCGTGGCCGACACGCGACGTACGACGAAGTCAACCCGGGTCATGCGGATGAGGCTCGACAACGTCTATGTCGACCCCGTCGAGTTGCGCGCTGAGCTGGAGCACCGGCTCCCGGTGACCATCCAGTCGATGTTCGTCAAGGACGTCGACTACGTCCGCGAGACGACGGACGTGGTGCTCGAGTACGTGGCCGACGACCGGTGGGGCCAATCGTCCGATCGACTGTTGGAGGAAGACTCCACCGATGAGGAGGCGCGGTCATGACCGCGGTGCTCGTTGACGATCGGCCCCGCGGCCTTCTTCAGCCTCTCCGCCGCCGCCCCAGTGACCCGATGGTCCGACGCCTTGCACTCGGCCGACTCCAGGTTGTCGGATTGGACGACCTGGTCGAGCACGCCGCACTCATGGAGCGGACCGACACCAAGTACGTCGTGCCGGTCAGCACTGCTCGAGCACTGGTCGAGGCGCTCGCGGACACGCATCGCGTCCTGAAGATCGACGGACGCCGTCACACGACCTATCAAACGCTGTACTTCGATACCCCCGATCTCCGGTCGGTTCAGGCACACATCCAGCGCCGTCGACGCCGCTGGAAGGTGCGTACCCGGCTTTACGTCGAAGACGCCCTCTGTCGGGTTGAGGTCAAGACGAAGGACAACAGCGGCGGCACGATCAAGGCCATGGCGTCGAGCGATCCGGGTCGCTTCGGATCCCTGACCGGCGCCGACCGAAAGTTCGTAGCGCTTCAACTTGCCGGGTATTCGGACGCGGACGTCTCGGCGCTCATTCCGGCGGCGGAGATCGACTACACCCGGTCGACCTTGGCCGACGTTGACGCGGGCACCCGCGTGACGATCGACTGGCAGTTCGCCGCACGCACCATCATGGGGGCGGCATGGCTGGATGCGGGCCACGTGCTGGTCGAGTCCAAGGGACCCGCCGGTTCGAGCCGAGCTGATCAGGTGCTGAGTGAGCTCGGGGCGCGACCACAGCGCTTCAGCAAGTACGTGGCGGCCGCGTCCACAACCACACCACGCATTTCGGACAACGACTTCCGGCGCTTGCTGGGACGGGGCGTGCTCCAGGCCCGATCTGGCCCCCTCGCGCCTCAGCTCTTGGCGGTTCCGTCCAGCCGGTAGGTCCGATAACGCGACTCCCCATTCGACTGGACGTACACCGATATCTGCGGATCGCCGGTGAAGGCGTTGACTATGAGGTACGCCCCGGTCGGTTCATCGATCCCGAAGTGTCGTGCCGTCTCGCCCGGCAGGCCGGCGATCACCTCGGGTTCGATCTCGGCCAGCTCCACGAGTGCGCCATGCACCGGCGTTCGAGCTGAGAACCCCTTCTGCCAATCGCCGGCGCGGAAGAGCCGCCGCTCGATTGCGTCGTTGCCATCCAGCCCGACGGAGGCATAGTCCGGGTAGACCACCAGTTCGTAGACCTCCGTGGTGCCCGATTCGGCCTTGATGGCATCAACCAGCGCCGTCCAACCAGCCGCGGTGTGCAGGCTGACTGACGCGCCTGGAGGCTGCCTTGGCTCGTCCGTGACGGATACGCCGGAATCCTCAGTGGTGAAGACGTTCTCGTCGCCGTTGAAACCCACGACCGCGGGAATCACGAAAGCGAGGATGCCCAGCACGCAGGACAGGAACACTCCGGCGACGGCGATCAGGACGATGAGCCGGACTCTACGGCCGATCCCCGACAGGTCGATCGTCGGTGTGCCCGGGCTGAGCGTTGTGGGAGATCTGGGGGTCCGTCTCCCGCCCTCCGCCGAACCCACACGCATGGTCGACAGCGCCGATGCATCGAGCGCCCGGCCGAGGTTGGCCTGAGCCGGCGCAACGAGGTCGCGGGTGATCATCGAAAGATCTCCGCGGGTGTGCGCTGCCTGAATTCGCTCGGTTCGCAGGGTCCGGTCGGCCGCGGTCAAACGTCGCTCTGCGAACGCGGTATCAACGAGCTTCTGGGCGCGTCGGCGGTCTCGACGACTCGGCCGACCCGGGTCCGAGATCGCATTCACGGCCGCATCGTACCCGCCGCGAGCGAGCGGCCGGCGCGCTTGCGTACCGGGCCGCGAGGGAGCAAGGGAGCGTCGCGCAGCGACGCGCAGCGAGCGCGCGTCGCGATCGTGAGTTCTGCTTCCACGCCCGGCTGGCGCGGATACGCTGTCGCAATGACGATCTCGCCCGCCATGATCGACCTGTTGGGCCGCGCCTCGCTCGACCTGCTCACGATGTTGCTGCTGGTCGGATGGCTTTACAAGAGCCAGCAGTCCGTGCCATCGATGCCGCTGGTGCTCTCCTCGCTGAACGTCGGCATCTTTGCCGCGGTGACGATGTTCACCTCGGGCAAGGCGCCTCTGTCCGCGGGCGTCGGATTTGGCCTTTTTGCCTTGCTGTCCATGCTGCGCCTGCGCAGTGCGGCATTCACGATCAAGGACGTCGCATTCACGTTTCTCGTGTTGATCACCGGCTTGGTGAACTCGCTTCCGACCAGCTCCTGGGGATTGCTCATCGGTGTCAACCTGTCGATCCTCCTCGTCGTACTCATCACCGACACGCACCGCGAGTCCAAGACGACTCGCGTCATGAACGTCTCGCTCAAGGAGGCGTTCTCAGATCCGGCGCTGATCCGACCGGCGGTGGAGGAGAAGCTCGGCATGGCGGTCGAGAGCGTGGTGGTCAAGGAAGTCAACTTCGTGAAGGGCATCACCGAGGTCAAGGTCGAGTACCAGCCCGACCCCTCGTTGGGACGCTCGGTGTCGGAAAGCATGGCCGACAGTCGCGACGACGACTGAGGCTCAGGCGTCGATCATGTCGGCGTCGAGTTCGTATGCGCTCTGGACGATGAAATCCTTGCGTGGCGCCACCTCGTTGCCCATGAGGAGCTCGAACACCTCCGCCGCGGCCTCGGCGTCGTCGACGGTGAGTCTGCGCAAAGTGCGATGGCGCGGGTCCATGGTCGTCTCGGCCAACTGGGCTGCGTCCATCTCCCCGAGACCCTTGTAGCGCTGGACCGGGTCCTTCCACCGCACGTTCTTCTTGGAGAGTTCAGCCAGCTTTCGCTGGAGCTCGGCGTCGGAGTACGTGTAGACGTACCGTTCCTGCCCCTTCTTGGGGTTGGTGAGCTCGATGCGGTGCAACGGCGGCACCGCGGTGAAGACGCGCCCCTCCTCGACCAGTGGCCGCATGTACCGGAAGAACAGCGTCGCCAGAAGGCAGCGGATGTGGGCGCCGTCGGAGTCCGCGTCGGCCATGAAGATCACCCGGCCGTAGCGGGCCGAGTCCAAGTCGAATGTCCGACCGGAGCCGGCGCCGACCACTTGGATGATCGACGAGCACTCGACGTTCTTCAGCATGTCGCCGACGGTGGCCTTCTGGACGTTCAAGATCTTGCCGCGGATGGGCAACAGCGCCTGAAACTCCGAATCGCGGGCTGACTTGGCGGTCCCCAGTGCGGAGTCGCCCTCGACGATGAACAACTCCGTGCGGTCGAGGTCCGTGGACCGGCAGTCGGCGAGCTTGGCCGGCAGCGCGCTGGACTCAAGTGCGTTCTTACGCCGTTGGTTGTCCCGCTGCTGGCGAGCCATGAGCCGTGTACGGGACGCGGACACGACCTTCTCCATGACCGTGCGAGCCTTGGCCTTGTGCGCGGTCTTGTTGGAGGTCAGGAACGCCTTCAGTTCGCGCGAGACGATCTTGTTGACCAGGCGGGCCACCGCCGGGGTACCCAGTACCTCCTTGGTCTGGCCCTCGAACTGTGGCTCGGCCAACCGCACGGTGACCACCGCGGTGAGGCCCTCCAGGATGTCGTCCTTGATGACGTCGGGATCGGCCTGCTTGAGTTGCCGGTTCGCCCGCAGCACCTCGTTGAATGTCTTGGTGATGCCTCGCTCGAAACCTTGGACGTGCGTGCCGCCCTTGGGCGTCGCGATGATGTTGACGAACGACCGCATCTCGGTGTCGTAGCCGGTGCCCCAGCGCAGGGCGATGTCAACGCCGAGGGTCCGTTCGACCTCCTGGGGCGTCATGTGCCCCTTGTCGTCGAGCATCGGGACGGTCTCGGTGAAGACCTCCTCGCCCTGGAGTCGCAGAACATCGGTGACCGGCTCGTCGGCGGCGAGAAAGTCGACGTACTCGGTGATACCACCGTCGTGCTTGAACCGTTCCTCCCGCTTCTCTGGATCCCGCTCATCGACGATCACCAGCTCGAGGCCCGGAACGAGAAAGGACGTCTGCCGAGCACGCGTCAGCAAGTCGTCGTAGGAGAACTTCGCGCTCTTGATGAAAATCTGCGGGTCGGCCCAGTACCGCACTCGGGTGCCGGTCTTGGTCTTGGCGATGCGCCCGGACTTGCTGAGTGGACCTTCCGGCTCACCACGCTTGAACGCCATTGACCAGGTGGAGCCCTCGCGGTCCACTTCGACCTCGAGCCGCTCCGACAACGCGTTGACGACGGAGGCACCCACGCCGTGCAGACCACCGGTGGCGTTGTACGAGCCACCGCCGAACTTGCCGCCGGCGTGGAGCTTGGTGAAGACGACCTCAACGCCGGACAGCCCTGTCTTCTTCTCGGTGTCGACGGGGATGCCGCGACCGTTGTCGCGCACCTCGATGGACTTGTCGGCGTGCAACACGACTTCGATCAGCGAGCAATGTCCGGCCAAGGCCTCGTCGACTGAGTTGTCGATGATCTCCCACACGCAGTGCATGAGGCCGCGCGTGTCGGTGGACCCGATGTACATCCCTGGACGCTTGCGCACCGCCTCCAACCCCTCCAGGACGAGGAGGTTGCGGGCGTCATAGGTCGACATCGACGAGGGGGCCTTTCGCAGTCCGGAC
>DATFFJ010000214.1:0-9373 GCA_035250065.1 Aeromicrobium sp.
TCGGCTGATCTCCAAATCGGGAACGGCCTACGCGCGGGCGCTTCTCGGGTTACCTGTGCGGGACGCGACCGCCGGGTTTCGGGTGCTGTCGCGACGGGCGTTGGAAGCGTCGTCCTTGGAGACAGTCGCTTCGCACGGATATTGCTTCCAGATTGACATGGTGCGGCGCATTCACGACGTCGGGCTGCCCATCGTCGAAGTTCCGGTGACCTTCGTCGAACGTCAGCACGGCGCGTCGAAGATGACGATGGGAATCGTCGTCGAAGCGCTGTGGCGGGTGACCCTGTGGGGTCTCGCGCGGCGGTTCAGGCGGGTCTAAGCCGACTGCTTCTTGCGGCCACGCCGGTGCAGGTGCGGCGGGCCGATCTCGCCGGCGCGCAGCATCTCGAGTCGCTCGGTCAGGATCTCTTCCAGTTCCGGCAGCGAGCGCCGTTCCAGCAGCATGTCCCAGTGGGTGCGGACCGGCTTGGTCTCCTTCGGAGGCGCGTCGCCGCTGTCGAGGCGACGCCCGATTTGACCCGTCTTGGGGTCTTCCCACTCGTCCGGAACCTCGGCTTCGTCGGCCATCATCACCGAGAAGCGATGCCCATCCGGGCAGACGTAGACAACTTCCTGGCGCGGTGCCATTTCGACCCCGCGCTCGTCCTCAAAACTCTGTGCCCCGAGACGAGCGCCGCGCAGTGAGCGTTCAGCCATGGTGCCTTCCCCCTTGCTCGCGGTTCTAACGTATGAACGAACAAGGCCACCGCAGGATTCCGGATTCGCGTTGTTGTCTTTTCGTCACTACCCACTACACGACGGCAGGAACCGGATTGCCGGCTTCGGCGATGCCGCGGCGCGGTTCGACCCGCCAGAGCAGCACTCCGCCCACGACGAAGAAGGCGAGGAGGGCGAGGAGGGCCGGGCGGTAGGAGCCGGTCGCCTGGTGGACGAGACCGAAGACGAGTGTGCCCAGCCAGCTGGTGCCGCGCTCGCACGCCTGGTACAGGCTGAAGTACTCGGCTTCCCGTCCGCGCGGGATGAACTGCGAGTAGAACGAGCGCGACAATGCCTGGGTGCCGCCGAGGACGAAGCCGATGGCCGCCCCGGCGACGAGGAATGGCGCCAGCCGGCCGGCGGGCAGCACGAACGCGAAGAGGACGACGAGCACCCACACCACGAGTCCGAGGCCGATCGTCCGCCGCCCACCGAGCCGACGAGCCATCCGTCCAAAGGCCAGCGCCCCGAGGAAGGCGACGAACTGCACGAGCAGAATGACGGCGATCACGACGCTTGTCCCGAAGCCCAGTTCCTTCTGACCGAACACCGAGGCCGAGTAGATGACCGTCTGGATGCCGTCGTTGTAGATCATGTACGCCAGCAGCACGAGCAATGTCTGCGGATAGGCCCGCATCTCGCGCAACGTTCGCCACAGCTGCCCGAAACTGCGCTGGTAGAGCGTGCCCTCGATGGCGGCCGCAGCGGGCGGTCGATCGGTGATGCCGCGGTACGGGATGAGTGTCCAGGCCGCCCACCAGACGGCGGCCGACAGCAGGCTGATCCGGACAGCCGTTTCAGTCGTCAGGCCGAAGGGCAGGAGCGTCACGAACCCCAGGTTTCCGGCGAGCAACAGACCACCACCCAGGTACCCGAGCGCCCAGCCGCGCGAGGAGATCTGGTCGCGCTCGTCAGGACCGGCGACGTCGATCAGCAGCGCGTCGTACACCACGAGGGACGCTCCGAAGAGGATGTTGGAGACCAGAAGAAGAAGGCACCCGAGCTGCCAGTTCGTCCCGGTCACGAAGAACAGCAGGCCGGTGCAGAGGGCCCCGCTCCAGGCGAGCCGGCACATGAGGAGGCGTCGGGACACGACCCGGTCGGCGATGGCTCCGACAAACGGCAGCACAAACGCCGAGATCAGCGTCGATGCGGTGATGACGTAGAAGACCAGCGAACCGGGTGAGACCGACAGGCCCAGGACGGCGAGGTTCTCCCGGCAGGGTTGCTCGAGTGACCCGACATGTCCGCACGCCGCCCGCTCGGCGACGGTGGTGAGATACGGGCCGATCAGAACCGTGGCCACAGTGGTGATGAATGCCGAGTTGGCCCAGTCGTAGAAGAACCACGCCCGCTGTTCGCCGCTCGCGCGTGTCATGCGTTCCACTCGCCACGTGCGATGAGGACTGCCTTAAGATCGTCGATCTGGTCGGCCATGATGCCGTCGACGCCGGCGTCCAGCAGCCGGGTCATCTCGGCGGCCGCATCGATCGTCCACGCGTAGACCGGGACGGACCGCCGCTTGGCCCGCGCCAGAAAGCGCGGTGTGATGACGCGGACGCCGCGCCATGACACCGGGACGGATGCGCAGGTCCGTTGGGGGACCGGTCCGCCGGCCAGCATGGTGCCGATCTCCCGCTGGGACAGGGCACTGAGGACGCCGGGCAGGCCTGCCCGCAACCGCCGGATCCGGCGGTGGTCGAACGCGCCGACCAACAGCCGATCGGCGATGCCGAGTCGGGCGAACTCCGCAATGGCCAGGTCGACGGCGTCGTCGGCCTTGACGTCGATGGAGAAGAAGCAGTCCGGGAACTCCTCGATCAGGTCGGCGATGCGCGGAAGGGGCTCACGGCCGCCGACCTGGAGCGCGTCGATCTCCCGGGACGAGAGTTGGTTGATGCGGCCGGCTCGCCCGGTCATGCGCAGCAGGTTCGCGTCGTGGAAGGCGTAGAGCACCCCGTCGCTCGAAGCGTGCACGTCCGTCTCGAGGTACGTGTAGCCGAGATCGACGGCGTTGCGGAACGCCTGAAGGGTGTTCTCGATGCCGACGTTCGCGGGCAGCAGGGCGCCGCCGCGGTGCGCCCACGCGATGACGCTCAAATGTCCCGGAACGTCTCGATGTGTGCACCAAGCGTGTTGAGCCGCTCGGCGAGATCCTCGTAGCCGCGATGGATGACGTAGATGTTGCGCAGGATGGACGTGCCTTTCGCCGCCAGCATCGCGAGCAGGACGACCACAGCCGGACGGAGGGCCGGCGGGCACATGAGCTCGGTGGCGCTCCAGTGTGTCGGGCCTTCGATGAGGACCCGGTGTGGATCGAGCAGCGTCACCTGGGCGCCCAGCTTGTTGAGCTCGGTCAGGTAGATCGCCCGGTTCTCGTACACCCAGTCGTGCAGCATGGTCTGGCCTTCAGCCGTGGCCGCGATGACGGCGAAGAACGGGAGGTTGTCTATGTTGAGCCCGGGAAACGGCATGGGGTGAATCTTGTCGATCGGCGCGTGCAGCTGGGACGGATGTGTGGTGATGTCGACCAGCCGCGTGTTGCCGTTCTCGGCGGAGTACTCGCCGCCGCGGTCGTAGTTGAAACCCATCTCTTCGAGGAGGGCCAGCTCGATCTCGAGGAACTCGATCGGAACGCGCCGCACCGTGATGCTGGACTGGGTGACGATGGCCGCTGCGATGAGGCTCATCGCCTCGATCGGATCCTCGCTCGGCGCATATTCGACGTCGGTGTTGATGACCGGCTTGCCGGTGACCCGCAGGGTCGTGGTGCCGATTCCCTCGATCTCGACACCGAGCTTCTGCAGGAAGAAGCACAGATCCTGAACCATGTAGTTGGGGCTGGCGTTGCGGATGACGGTCACGCCATCGTGCCGCGCTGCTGCGAGCAACGCGTTCTCGGTCACCGTGTCGCCGCGTTCGGTCAGCACGATGGGCCGTTCCGGCCCCACGCCCGCCGCGGCCTCCGCGTGGTAACTGCCCTCGGTGGCGACGACCTTCAGCCCGAACGGTCGCAGCGCCATCATGTGCGGTTCGACCGTGCGGGTACCGAGATCGCAGCCACCGGCATACGGCAGCTCGAACCGTTCGACGCGGTGCATCAGGGGGCCGAGAAACATGATGATGCTGCGCGTCCGACGTGCCGCGTCGACGTCCATCGCGTCGAGGTCGAGGACCTGGGGCACGTCGAGCAGGAGGTCGTTCTCGGAGTTGAGCCACTCGACGCCCACCCCGATCGATTCCAGCACTTCCAGAATGCGGTTGACCTCCTCGATCCGGGCGACCTTGCGCAGCACGGTCGTGCCTTCATTGAGGAGCGCGGCGCACAGCAGGGCGACACCGGCGTTCTTGCTTGACTTGACGTCGATCGTTCCGGACAGGGTCGTCCCACCCTTGACGCGCAGGTGGCTCGGCCCCGGTGCGGCGCCGACATTGACGCTGACCAGCTCGGAGTCGAGGACCGAGCCGATGCGGGCCAGCATGTCGAGCGTCAGGTTCTGCGCCCCTTTTTCGATCCGGTTGATGGCGCTTTGGCTGGTGCGCAATTGGGCCGCGAGTTGGGCCTGCGTCAGGCCGCTGTGCTGGCGGGCGTCACGGATCAGGCCGCCAATCCGGGCGAGGTAGTCGTCGCGCTGGGTCACGAGAATCCACTCTATATCTCATATCTGATATACGCCAACAACGCATTTCGGCGCGCGTGTCAGCGCGTTGAGATGGGGGAGCGGGGGCGCATCAGCACCGCGATCAGGACTCCGAGAATGGTCAGGGCCCCGGCCAGGATGCCCAGCCAGCCGATGTGCGCATCACCGCCGACGAGTTCGATGGCCTCGGCACCCATGACGTTGCCGGCAATCATGGCGAGCCCGAGGACGAGCACGCCGTGAACCTTGACGAGCACCGCGGCCAGCCAGATGAACGCAACGCCCATGACACCACCGGTGTAGAGAGCAGGTTCCCTGGGGAAGTGCTCGGCGAATTGGCCGTGGGCCAACGTGCTCAGGGCAAGGCAGGCCAGCAGGACGGTGGTGCCGACGATGAAGTTGTTCAGGGTGGTCGCCCAGGGGCCGCCCACGGCCGACACCCGCCCATTGATCGCCTGCTGGATCGCCGTGCCCGCACCGGCCAGCAGCGCAAGGATGGCGAACACGGCCGTCTGCCATCCGACCGCAGCAGCGAGGCGCTCACCGGCGGCGAGGATGACGGCGACGACGGCAAACGTTGCCGCGATGAATCGCGGGATGCTCAGCGGCTGGTGTCCCGAGGGCCCGAGGCCGACGTGGTCGACCAGGAGCGCGCTGGACGACTGCCCGGCCGTTACGGCGATGCTGAACAGCGCCACGCCAATAGTGCCGACCGTCAGCCCCTGAGTCGCCACCAGGAACGCTCCGAAGGCACCGCCGATCATCTCGGCCGGGCGCAGGCGGCCTGTGGTCAGCGCCGTCCGCAGGTTGCCGACGCCGCGGCGTCCGCTCGGGAGGGCGGCCGTGATGATCCCGACGAGGATCAGGCCCGAGCCGAAGCTGATGGCCGCGGCGCCAAAGCCGGCGCGGGCGCCGGTCCCGAGTTCGACGGCGAGCTCGCCATTGAGATGCGACTGCATGGAGACCATCGCACCGGCGGCGAGCATGAGCGGGACGGCTGCGATGCGCAGCCATCGAGGCGACTCGGTCATGCGAGGGACGCAGATTCAGCCGGGCCGAGGTTCCGGGGGTCCTCGACGCCGGCGTGTGTACTCAGATGGCCCCAGTAGATCCCGTGCATGAGCGGTGTGACCCCGGCGTCATGGATGGGGAACACCACGTGCGGATTGACCCGTCGCACGAACTCCACCGTCTCGGACACCTTCGTCCAAGGTGCGGACAGCGGAGCGGCGAGGACGTCGACGCCGTCCGGCGCGTAGGCGTAGGCGTCGCCCGGGTGAAACAGCGCCGGTTCACCGTCTGCGGTGATCAGCACCCCCGTATTGGTCACCCGAGGGATGGCCGGAAGGATCTCCGCATGCGTCGTCCCGACGCCGGTGATCGTAATCGTCCCGAGCTCTGTGACGTCACCATCGGAGTGCGCGGTGAACCCCTCGACCATCGTCGCCGTTTCCGGATCGGAGCGTCGAACAGCCCCGGGATTGCGGTCAAGGAGCATCCCGACACGATCCCGGTCCACATGATCGGCATGCTGGTGAGTCACGACAATGGCGTCGAGGCCTTCGACCTCGAACACGTCCGGACTGCTGAACGCCCCGGGATCGATCAGCACGCGCTGCCCGGCCGACTCGACCAGCACCGCGGAGTGGCCAAACCGGGTGACGCGCATGACGCCATCATTCACCCCGTGCGGGTGCGTCAGCCGACGAGGCTGGCCACGATCGCACCGTGCCGGATGCGCTGCGGGTGGTCGCCGACGGGCAGGTACGCGACTTCCTTCTTCGTCGCGAAGTCGAAGACGGCAACGGCGTCCGACCCGCTCAGTGACACCCAGCAGCGGTTGTGTGGAGCCTCAGTCGACCAATAGGGCTTGGTGTACTTGCCGTCGGTGCCCTCGGGTGGCGTGCGGGGCGACTTGAGGTACGTCTTGTAGGCGAAGGAAGCGCGATCGACAAGCGCGATGTAGTCATCCATGGTGCCGGCGACGCACAGGGTCTTCTTGTCCGCGCTGATCGCCAGGCCGTGATGCGCCGAGTCGTTGACGTACTGCTCCCGCAGGACGTTCGGGATGAGGTTGGGCAGCTCAAGGACGCGGGTCACCCGTCCGGTCGCTGGTTCAGTGATGCCACCGGAGGCGTAGCTCGACGCCGGCTTGGCGTCCGGCAGCGCGGTGTCGAACTCGACGAGGCCGTGGAAGAACGACACCTGGTAATACAGGAGGTTCTTCGGCCCGAGTGCCATCGGACGGACGGCCGCGCTCATGTTGGGCCGCCCGGATTCGGCCAGTTCCTTGCCCATGTTCCAGCGACGATCGATGGAGAAGTCTGCGTTGTTGACGATCTGGAACCAGCGGTCGCCCTTCAGCGCGTCGAGGAGCGGGTCGTCGCCGGGCGTGTACACCTTGCCGATGGATGCGTGGAAGATCTTGCTGCCATCGCTGGAGTAATTGCTCTCGTGTGGCGTCTCTCCGGAGGGGAAGGACCTGAGTCGGTCGCCGAGTGTCTCGTCGACCATCGAAAACTCGATGACCTGCGCCGCCGTCGAATCCGAGGCCAGTAGGCGGCGGCCGTCGGGGGAGAGGGCCATGTGGTCCGTGCGGTAGCCGTCCATCGACTGCTCGCGGCGGATGATCTGCGCCGGCGTCGAGCCTGGCGTCAGGGCAGCGGCCAGGTCGATCCACACGACGTCGGCGAAGCTCGGCCTGGACACGGCCAGGTACTTGCCATCACTCGTGGCGAACATGTCGTCGACGTACTGGTCGTGCCCCTCGCCGGGTCCCTGCTGGATGACCAGGTAGTAGGCGAGGGCGTCGGGATTGGACTGGATCCGGGCCAGCTCTTCGGCCTTGTCCGGAATCAAGTTGATTCCGCTCTTGAGCACCGTCATGGACTTGGCATCGACGATGCTCGCGGTACCGGCCCAGTTGTTGCCGACGTACATCACGCTGCGAAGGGAGGGCGTGGTTGCGGCAGGTGCCGCGGCTTGAGAAAGGCCGAGGGCGGCAACGACGACCGTTGCGGCGGCCAGGAACCGAATGGGTCGCACCGGGAACTCCTTGAATTGCGCTGGGCTCAGGCTACTCGCCGGTAAGCGACCTGTCTTGGGAAGTCGCAGGCGCCAACTACCCTGAACCGCATGCAGCAGGGGCATCTGGCGGACAGCCATGACGCGATCCGGGTCCAGGGAGCGCGGGAGAACAACCTGAAGGACGTCGACATCGAGTTGCCCAAGCGACGACTCACGGTGTTCACCGGCGTTTCAGGTTCGGGCAAGAGCTCGCTGGTCTTTGGCACGATCGCTGCGGAGTCACGGCGGTTGATCAACGAGACCTACAGCGCGTTCGTGCAGGGCATCATGCCCACGCAGCCGAGACCGGATGTCGACGTCCTCGACGGGTTGACGACGGCGATCATCGTCGACCAGGAGCGCATGGGAGCCAACGTGCGCTCGACCGTCGGCACCGTCACCGATGCCAACGCCATGCTGCGCATCCTGTTCAGCCGGCTCGGAGAGCCGTACATCGGCCCGGCGATCGCGTTCTCCTTCAACATCCCCACGCGCACGGCCAGCGGCATCATGACGTCTGCGACGGGCGAGAAGCAGATCGTGCGCAATCAGGTCTACCACGGTGGAATGTGCCCGAACTGCGAAGGACGCGGCACGGTTTCGGACATCGACCTCACCCAGGTGTTCGATGAATCCAAGTCGTTGAACGAGGGAGCCATCACCGTCCCGGGCTACACCGCAGACGGCTGGGCGACCCGTCAGTTCAGTGAGTCTGGGTTCCTCGACCCGGACAAGCCGATCAGGAAGTACACGAAGGCCGAACGTGAGGACTTCCTCTCCAAGGAGCCGACCAAGGTCAAGATCGCCGGCGTCAACATCACGTACGAGGGACTCATCCCGAAGCTCCAGAAGTCGATGCTCTCCAAGGACGTCGATTCACTGCAGCCGCACATCCGGGCATTCGTCGAACGCATCGCCACATTTGCGCCCTGCCCGGACTGCGGCGGCACACGGCTGAACGAGGGTGCCCGCTCCTCGAAGATCAAGGGACTCAACATCGCCGACGTCTGCGCCATGCAGATCACCGACCTGGCCGGGTGGATTCGCGACCTCGATGCTCCCGGTGCGGGGCCGCTCCTGGCGTCGCTGAGCGCACACCTCGACGCCTTCGTCTCGCTCGGACTGGGCTATCTCAGCCTGGATCGTCCGTCCGGGACGTTGTCGGGTGGCGAAGCCCAGCGGATCAAGATGCTCCGCCATCTGGGCTCGGCTCTCACCGACGTGACGTACGTCTTCGATGAGCCGACGGTGGGCCTGCACCCCCACGACATCCAGCGCATGAACGGTCTCCTGCTCCAGCTGCGCGACAAGGGCAACACGGTGCTGGTGGTCGAGCACAAGCCCGAGACCATCGGCATTGCAGATCACGTCGTGGATCTGGGCCCGGGCGCCGGTCCGGACGGCGGCACGGTCTGCTTCGAGGGGACCGTCGAGGGGCTCCGATCCAGTGACACCGTCACCGGGCGGCACCTGGACGACCGCGCCTCGCTGAAGGATTCCGTGCGCGAGCCGTCCGGGGTCTTGGAGGTCCGCGGCGCCGCGGAGCACAACCTGAAGAACGTCGACGTCGACGTCCCCCTGGGCGTCCTGACCGTCGTCACGGGCGTGGCCGGCTCGGGCAAGAGCTCGCTCATCGACGGCTCCATTGCCGGGCGCGAGGGTGTGGTCGTCGTGGACCAAGGCGCCATCCGGGGGTCGCGACGGAGCAACCCGGCCACGTACACCGGGCTTCTGGAACCCATCCGCAAGGCGTTTGCCAAGGCCAACGGCGTCAAGCCCGCGCTGTTCAGCGCAAACTCCGAGGGCGCCTGCGAGACGTGTAACGGCGCCGGCGTCGTCGTCACCGAGCTCGGGTTCATGGACACGGTCGAGACGCCATGTGAGGCATGCGAGGGGAGGCGATTCCAGGC
>DATFFJ010000215.1:0-6716 GCA_035250065.1 Aeromicrobium sp.
CTTGAGTACGTTGATGAACTGCGGAAGCTCGTCGATGCTGTATTTGCGGAGGAACCGGCCCACTCGCGTCACGCGGGGGTCGTCCGGCATCTTGAACAGCGGTCCGCTGCCGATGTTGAAGGGCATCAGCTGGTCGCGATACTTCTCCGCGTCGGCCACCATCGTGCGCAGTTTGTAGATCTCGAACGGGACGCCGTGAGCTCCGATGCGCACCGAGCGATAGAAGATCGGTCCGCGACTCGTCGCTTTGATGGCGACGGCTGCGGCCAGCAGGATCGGGGCGGTCGCCACGAGCACCAGCAGAGAGAACGTCCGGTCGAAGACTGCACGGCCCAGTGTCTTCGTCCGCGAGTACGTGGGCCCGCTCAGATAGATCAGCGGCATGTTGCCATGCGCCTCGAGGTGCACCCTCGGTCCTGCAACGTCGATGACATTGGGCGCCACCAGGAGGTCGACGTCCTGACCTTCGAGCGCCCACGCCAGCTCGCGCATCCCGTCGTGCCCCAGATGCTCGGTGTCGGTCACCACGACGGTGTCGACGGTGTCGACAGCCAGTGCTTCAGGCAGATCGGTCTCGGTCCCGATGACCGGGACGTCAACGTCGCCGGCATGGATCCGTTCATTGCGTCCGGCGACCCGGTCCGGAACCCACACTCCCACCACACGCAGGCCGTGGACTGGATCGGCGATGAACTTCCGCATGATGTCTTGAGCGCTACGAACCCCACCAATGACGAGTGCATTCGCCAAGAACGAGCCGTGTGCGCGCCGCCGGAGTACCCAGTTACGCCAGAGATGCCGGCTGAGAAACAGAAGGCAGACGCCCAAGACGCCTGCCATGCCGATGAACAAGCGCGGCGGATTGGAGCGAAGCACCAACGCGACGATCGCGATACACGCGAACACATTGAAACTCGCCCGGGCGACGGCTTGGTACTGGTATGCGCCGGAATCAAGCGTCTTCGGGCTACGGGTGCGACTGATCGACAGTGCGATCATCCAGACCGCAAAGAGCGCCAAGCTGGTGGCCACGAATCTCGGGTCGGCGACGTGATGCTCGTACCCCGGCAGTACGACGTACCGAGTGACGTGCGCGATACCGATTGCCACGGCCAGGGCGAGAGCATCCGTGACGAAGACCAGGCGCACCAAGCGGCGCTGGCGCCGACGATGGGCCGACACCGGGCGTGGCCACGGGTCCACCGACGTCAGGACAGCACTGCGATCATCGACTAGCACTTCTGCCAAGGCTCCCCGCGCCTTCCTCGCTCAGGTTTCCCGTTCCCGATGGGGCTCGGCCATTGTGACTCAATTTGGGGGCGGCCGCACGGGAATCGTCGAGGTCGGGCGGCTAATCCACGACGACGGACAATCGCTCCGCGATGATGGCCACTGCCGCGCTGATCTGATCGGCGACCAACCGGTGCACATCGGGCGGGCAGCGGAATGGATCCGGCAAATCAAGGTCGTCCACGCTCTCACTGCGCCGGCGAGAGGCCTCTGCCACCATCTCGGTCGGCGAGGAGACGCCGATCATGTTCTCCACCAATCCGGCGAACTCCCGCACCGTGAAGGTCCGCCGCAGCGCACTCGGACACCGGCCGACGACCTCCGACCGGTGGGCGCGGGTAGCGGTCAGGATCAGGTCGGCGTTCTCGATCATCCGGTCCTGCAGGGCACGGGAGGCGAAGCCCGCCCCGCTGGCGCCCAGGCGTTCGAGTTCCAGGACGACCATGCTGTCAACGGGCGCTTCGCGCCAGCCCTGCACCCCGGCCGAGGACACCTCGAACCGCTCGGCATCGAGTCGCTGTCGCAGCAGGATCTCGATCATGGGCGAGCGGCAGATGTTCGCCGTGCACACGGCGAGAATGCGGAAGCGACTCATCCGCGCTGGCCCAGAGACGGGCGGACATGCAGACCGATCTCGGGATCGACGATCAGCTCCTGTGTTGCGGCAATGCCATCGACGACGAGATCGGCATGTGGGTCCAGGCTGCGCTTGACCAGCGCCAACGCGATTGGTCCCAGTTCGTGATGTCGCGCTGAGGTCCCGACGAACCCCGCAGCCCGGTCGTCCGCCGCGTCGGTTCTGCTCACCGGCGAGCCCTCGGTCGGCAGCCTGTCCGCTGATCCGTCGAGATGAAGGAGGACCAGCCTGCGCGGTGGACGGCCCAAGGTGTGAACCCGCGCGACGGTTTCCTGCCCGCGGTAGCACCCCTTGTCCAGATGCACAGCGCGGCCGAGCAGCCCGGCCTCGTTCGGGATGGTGCGGTGGTCCGTGTCTCGACCGATGCGCGGTACGCCAGCAGCGATCCGTAGGGCCTCCCACGCCCACAGGCCCGCCGGTTCCCCTCGCTCGGCAACCGCCAGCGGAAGCTCGTCGCGCGGAACGACTGTGGTGAGGAGGCTGGGTAGACCGAGCACGGCCAGGTCCGGCCTCGCCGCGATGTCGACGCGCGACATGAACTTCATGCTCTCCAGAAAATTGATCAAGGCGGCGCCAGCGTGCGGCTCGGTGTGAAGGAGAACCGTTTCGCCATCGTCAATGGCGCTGAAGGCGAACTCCAGGTGCCCTTGCGGCGACAGGAGGAGCGCGTCCGTGAGCTGCCCCGGCTCAAGGGACTCGAAGTCCTGCGACGTCAACGCATGCAGCCACGTCAGGCGGTCCGGGCCCTCGACGGATACGACGTCGCGGTTGGACAGATCGACGAAGCCGATGCCGCCTTCGAGACGACGCTGTTCGTGGGCCCACGCTCCGTAGTGAGCGGCCACGCCGTCGTCGGGGCTGTCGGCTTCGACCGCCCCCGTCATGGCCAGCAGCTCAGACACGGGCCAACCTGCCCCAAGCGTGCGACTGCATGGGCTGATCCATGGCCGCCATGTCGTACGCGTACATCAGGTCTCCGTTGACCAAGCCGTACATACGCTGACCGGCGGTGTAGTCCTTGGCGGTGGATGTGCGCGCCACGACGTCGGTGACCAACGTCAGGCGCGAGCCGTCGACGCTTCCGTACCAGACCTCGGCGTAGCCGGTCGGATGAGCCAGCACAAGCTCGAGTGGGTAGCCATCGCCTTCTCGGTCGCTGCCCAAGCGAAGGAATCCTGTCTCAAGCTCACCCGGTCCGATGCGCTCACCGCTGTCGTCGGTGACCCACGACCGGCTGAAATAGTGCAGGAATGAGCGGCCGTCATGGGCGAACACGGCCTCCTGTTCGAACGAGTACGACTCGATCGTCGGGTACTCCCCCTTGCCGTTGCCGTGCCACGTGCCCAGCAGCCATGACACCGGCATCAGGTCCGGGTGCAGGTCCGTGGCGATCTCGAAGGCCATACCGTCGATCCTAGGGCCGCCGCCCTAAGGTTGCTCTCGTGCGTGTTGTGCTCCAGCGGGTGTCCCGCGCGGCGGTGCAGGCGGGCAGCGAGACGATCGGATCCATCGAGAGCGGGCTCGTCGTGCTCCTCGGCGTCACGCACGGCGACACGGTCGACCAGGCTCGTGCGCTCGCCGAGCGGGTGTACCACCTGCGGATCCTTCGCGATGAGGAGTCACTGGCGACGTCCGGTGCCGCTGCGCTCGTCGTCAGTCAGTTCACGCTGTACGCCGATACCCGGAAGGGCCGGCGACCGACCTGGAACGCCGCTGCCCCGGCCGCTGTCGCTGAGCCGCTCTACGTCGCCTTCTGTTCACACCTGCGTCACCTTGGTGTCCCGGTATCCACGGGCGAGTTCGGGGCGGACATGGCCGTCGAACTCGTCAACGACGGACCGGTCACCTTGATTCTTGATGGCTGATTCGTTTTGCCGACTCACGTGCTCACGGCACAATGGGCGGGTTGTCTATCCCGCCCCGATGCGGCCCCACCCCCTGATCGAAGGCACTCATGGCTTACCGGAACGGACGGCGCACGCCTGGCCGTCGCCGGCGCCACGTCCCGTTCGTCGAGCGGTACCGGCTCCTGCTGCGGACGCTGATCGTCCTGGTGATCGCGGTGGCTGTGGTGGGGACCGGCTATGCCGCTCTGCTGAACTCAAAGTTCAGCGACATTGCCACGTTTGGGACCGACGAGATCCAGAATCGCCCCGACCCAGACGAGGGACGGGCCCTCAACGTCCTGGTCCTCGGCGTTGACCGGGGCAAGAAGATCCCGGGCCGTAAGAAGACCCGGTTGTCCGAGGACGTTCGCGCAGCGACGTGGCCACGCGGCCGGTACCGCAGCGACACGATCATGTTGGTCCACATCGCGGCCGACCGCCGGAATGTGTACCTGGTGTCCATCCCGCGTGACACCTACACGGTGATTCACGACAACACGGGGCAGCCGCACCAGCGATCCAAGATCAACGACGCCTTCGCCGAGTATGGGCCCAACGGAACGATCGCGACGGTGGAGCAGCTGACCGACGTGCGGATGAAGCATCTCGCTCTGATCAACTTCAACGGCTTCAAGGACATCACCCGCGCGGTCGGAGGCGTGGAGGTCCACATCCCGAGGTCGTTCTACGACGCGAGCCAGAAGGTGTACTGGAAGGCCGGCGATCAAAACCTCGAAGGCGACCTCGCCTTGAAGTACGTGCGCACGCGCTATGGGCTCGCCCGCAGCGACTTCGACCGTATTGCCCGCCAGCAGAACTTCATGCGCGCTCTCATGAAGAAGCTGCTCGACAAGGGCACCACCCGCAACCCGGTTCGCCTGACGCGAACGCTGGGCGCCCTCACCGAGAACATCGTCGTCGACGAAGGCTGGGATCCGGCTGACATGCGCGCGCTCGCCCTGTCCCTGCGCAACACGACCACCGACGACGTGACCTTCTTGACCGCACCAGTGGCAGAGACCGAGACGATCGACGGCGTGGGCAGTGTGGTCCTGCTGGACGCGACCAAGTCCACCGAGCTCTTCACAGCGATGGCTGAGGACAAGATGGACGAATACGTCGAGGCGCACCCGGACGACGTCCTGAAGTCAGACAGAGAAATCAGCTGACGCGGGGAGATCAGCTAGCGCAGGACCTCGTCTCGACCACGTCGTCGTTCGCTTGGACGCCCGGTGTCGTGCGCAGCACCGCCGCGCTGGTGGCACCCGGTGCGGTTTGCACGTCGGCAGTGATGACTGTCGACTGACCGGGCGGAAGGACTCGCGAGACCCGAGCGATCGCACGCCCACGGTAGGCGTTCCGGCCCACCGGCGCGCGCTTGCCGTCGACGCGCAGCGCAGTGACCCGCCCGCCTTGGGGCCCCATCACGAGCAGGTGCAGCCGCATGTCGCCTTGCCCGACGTATCGACCCGGACCCGTGATCGACAGCGGCAGCGCGACACCTTGCGGAGCGTCCGAACGAAGGGTCGTCGTGAGGCGGAGGGCCTGGACGCCGTTGGCGTAGCACTTCCTGGTCTGTAGCCGCGAGGATGTTCGCAGGTAATACTGCATCTTCGACGAGCCGGCGTCGTTGAGGAATGCGGCCACCTCCGGGGTCCGGCGATCGTGCGTCAACGCCCCGGCGAGCCCGTTGCTGCTGATGAGACTCTGCTCGCGCTCACTGCGCGACCACAGCATGATGCGCCGCTCCTGGACACCCCTGAGCAAGCCCCGAATGGTTCGGACCGAGTTACCGCGGCCGTCCACGAGAGCGTCGAAGGACCGGCGGGCGGCGAGCTCGAACACGTCGTCCTGCCGTACCGGGTCGAGGGGGTACCTCACGTAGACGACGTTGAGCAACGTGCGCACGGCGTTGTTCTGATTCAGTTGGATTCCGTCTCCGACGTCGACAGATCCCAGCCCGGCAAGCACATAGCTCAGTGCGACCGGATCGATGGCGACCACGCCGTCGAAATCCTCGTCCCACCGTTCCTCCACGATGGCAGCGGCCGCTTGGGCTGCCCGTGGAAAGTCGGGCACGCTCGTCGTGTCACGAATGTCGGAGGCGATCGTGGACGCGAACCCGGCGGCAAGCTCGCGCTTCACATCCAACGCCTCGTCGACCAGCGGGTCGACGTCAAGAATGCCACCCTGTTGGCCCATGTCGACCTTCCCGCGGCGAGCGGTGATCACCGCCATCGAGCCGGGCATCCCAGCCAAGGAACGCACCTCGGCGTTGTTCATGACAAGCATCAGATACCGCCGCGTCGGGCCCCGCTCGGCCAGCATCGTCGGCAGCAGGCGTGCCGTGTCGTGCGCAGCGGCCACCGCCACCGCGGTCTGGTGGAACTTTGCCTGGGCTTCGCCCGCCCGCAGCTGAAGCAGAGGCATGAGCCGCGGGACGTCAATGGCCATGACGCGCGCGTCTGCTTCCGCCAGCGTCTGATCGGCCTCGGCGAGCACGGGCAGCGCGCGAGCAACAGCCTCCAGGTCGACCCGCTTGTTCCGCGGCCGAAACGTCTCCAGCTGCACTTGATCCGCCACGTCGACGACGCCCGGAAGCACGCGGTCGGAGACCGAATCGCTGGCTGCGGCGATCGTGCGCAACGCGCCGATGTTGCGACCTACGTAGGGGAACTTCGACCCCAACCACCAGATGGGCCCATCGGTGCTCTTCCGAGCTGTCGTTGTTGCCCGGTCGAACGCATCCAGGCGGGCGCGTGCTCCGGCCACATCACCCTGAGCAATGCGGTCCGAGAGACCCTGCGCCAGCGACTCGGCTTCGTCGAGTGCGCGAACAGCGCGCCAAGCCTGCACGGTCGACATGATGACGATGAGCGCGACCAGCACCAGCGCGATCTGGA
>DATFFJ010000216.1:0-7631 GCA_035250065.1 Aeromicrobium sp.
GACCTTGGCACTCCCGTTCTGCGTTCCGGGCAGTGCGGACGACGATCCGGCGACCGTGACGATCGACGCGCCGTCGACGTCACGGACGACGCCGAAGGCAACGACGCGCGCTCCGTCGGTGAGCTTGATCCCGGCAACCCCGCCACCCGCGCGACCCTGCGGGCGCACGAGCGAGGCGTCGAACCGGAGCAGTTGCGCGTCGGACGTGATGAAGACCAACTGCTCGTCTTCGGTGTCGAGGACCGCGGCACCCACGACCTCATCGCCGTCGGCCAGGCTGATGATGTCCCAGCTGTCGCGGTTGCTCAGATGGTCCGGCTTGACTCGCTTGACCGTGCCCTGCTTGGTACCGAGCGCGATGCCGGGACCGTCTGCCTCAAATGGCATCAGCGTCAGCGGACGATCCTCGAGGTACAGGAGTTCGCGCAGCGGCACACCGCCCTGCAGATGTGGTGCCGACGACGTGGGCGGGATGGCCGGAATCTCCACGACGTTCAGTCGATGCACCGTGCCGCCGGACGTCACCAGGCCGATCTGGCCGCGCGCGGTCGTCTTCGCCGCGGCGACGATCGTGTCGTGCTTGGCGCGGCTTCCCACCTCGCCCAAGGGCGCGTCATCGGCTGTGCGTGCCAGGAGGCCAGTCGCCGACAGGAGCACCCAGCAGGGATCGTCGGCGACTTCGAGCGGCGCCGGAAGTGAAGCGGACTGGCCCGAAGCCTCGAGGAGAACCGTGCGGCGCGGGGTGCCGAACCGCTGTGCAACGTCGGCCAGTTCGGCGGACACGACCGAGCGGAGGACGGCATCGTCGGCGAGGATCGCGTCGAGTTCCTCGATGGTCGCCCGCAGCTGTTCGGCCTCCTTCTCCAGCTCGATGCGGGAGAACTTGGTGAGCCGGCCGAGTTGGAGGTCGAGGATGTAGTCGGCCTGCAGTTGGCTCAGGTCGAAGACGTTCATGAGGCGCTCGCGGGCCTGGTTGCGATCGTCACTGCCCCGAATGAGCTGGATGACCTCATCGATGTCGACCAGGGCGAGGAGCAGCCCGTCGACGAGATGCAGCCGATCGGCTGCCTTGGCGCGGCGGAATGTCGTGCGGCGTCGAACCACGTCGTAGCGGTGGTCGAGGAAGACGGTGAGCATCTCCTTGAGGCCCAACGTCCGCGGTTGCCCGTCCACGAGTGCGACGGCGTTGATGGAAAACGACGATTCCATCGGCGTGAGCTTGTAGAGCTGCTCAAGGATCGCCTCGGGGTGGAACGAGCTCTTGACCTCGATGACGAGGTTGAGTCCTTGGTGCCGGTCGGTCAGGTTCTTGATGTCGGAAATGCCCTGCAGCTTCTTGGTCTGCGCCAGCTTCTTGATCGCCTCGATGACGCGTTCCGGGCCGACGTTGTAGGGCAGCTCGGTAACGACGATGCCGCGACGCCGGGCGGTGATGCTGTCGACCCGAGCCGTCGCCCGCATCCGGAACGATCCATTGCCCGTGGCGTAGGCGTCGCGGATCCCTTCGAGACCGACGATCTTGCCGCCCGTGGGCAGGTCGGGGCCGGGAATGAAGCGCATGAGTTCGTCGAGGTCGGCCTCGGGGTGGTCGATGAGGTGCCGGCAAGCTTGGACGACCTCGACCAGGTTGTGCGGCGCGATGTTGGTCGCCATGCCGACGGCGATGCCGGAGGCGCCGTTGACCAGCAGGTTCGGCAGCGCGGCCGGGAGCACGCTCGGCTCGAGCTCACGGCCGTCGTAGTTCGGTCGGAAGTCGACGGTGTCTTCGTCGATCGACTCCGTCATGGCCTCCGCAGCGGCGTCCATCCGGCATTCGGTGTAGCGCATGGCAGCAGGTGGGTCGTCGGGCGAGCCGAAGTTGCCGTGACCGTCGACCAACGGAACGCGCATCGACCAAGGCTGGACGAGCCGCACGAGGGCGTCGTAGATGGCCGAGTCTCCGTGCGGATGCAGGCGACCCATGACCTCGCCGACGACGCGGGCGCTCTTGACGTGACCGCGGTCGTGGCGCAGGTTCAGGTCGTCCATCGTGAAGAGGGTGCGGCGCTGGACAGGCTTCAGCCCATCGCGCGCATCCGGGATGGCACGCGCGTAGATGACGGAGTACGCGTACTCGATGTAACTCGCATTCATCTCGTCCGTGATGTCGGTGTCGATGATGTGCTCGTCGAACTCCTCATCAGGGGTTTTGGTCTTGGTGCGTGCCATGGGTCGATTCTCGCCCGACCAGTCCGGCGATGGCGGAGCGGCTCGCGCAGAGGCCGTGGGTTTGTGGCGGACTCCTCGCTTCGCTCGTCGACAACTCAATCGCTCGGGTCGTGGGCACAGGTGCCCACGACGCCTCGCTCAATCGTCGTTAGTCTGGCCCGGTGACCACTGATCGCACGTCGGACGTCTACGCCGAGATCTCGCGGAGCGGCTATTACCCCGACATCGTGGCCGACGGCCTGCGTGATGCGGTGGCGGACGAGGCGATCCTCGCGTACGTGCTGCACCACGAGCCGACGTTCGACCGCGACGAGATCCGGCGTCACATGACGGTCCTGGTCCTCACGCCGACGCGAGTCGTCCTCGCGCACACCGACGAGCATCCGCCGGACGATCTCCTGCCGCACCCGTACACGTCGACGACGAGTGAGGCCGTGGCGATCGGCCAGGTCCGGTCCGTGCTCGTGACCCGGATGGTGTCCGCCGCCACCAATCGGCTGGAGGAGGCCGTTCTCAGCATCGGGTGGGGCGCAGTCTCGCGGCTGGACCTGGAGCCGGCGCACTGCGACGACCCGGACTGCGACGCCGATCACGGGTTCACCGGCACCATGACCGGCGATGACTTCTCGCTACGGCTGAGCGCGACGGCCGACGGGGGCGCAGCGGTCGGCCGCCTCCTGGAGTTCGCTCGTCACCTGTCCGTCGCCACGACGAACTCAACCATCACCCGCTGGGCGGAATGAGCGTCCCGGGCACCATGCCCCCGGTGGCGTCGGACTACGGGCCACGGGGACGCCCGACGATCGACCGCATCCTGCCGTCGGCGGCGGCCGCGCTGGGCGACTCCCGATTCGACGACTCACTCGAGCTGCCGGACGCTGCCCGCTATGTCATTTTCGTCGTCGATGGCTTGGGAGCCGAGCTGCTGCGCGACAACCCGCGGTCGGCGCCGTTCATGTCCACCCTTCCGGGCGTCGACGGCTTGGTCTGTGGGGTGCCATCCACCACGGCGACGAGCCTGACCAGCCTCGCCACCGGGTTGCGACCCGGCCAGCACGGCATGGCCGGCTACACCTGTCGGGTGCCCGAGACCGGTCACCGGATGAACCTGCTGACCTGGGACCAGCCGGTTGAGCCGGAGGCTTGGCAGCCCCACCTGTCGGTGCTCGCGCGGCTTGGCGACGCCGGCCTCTCAGCCCATGTTGTGAATGAGGCGAAGTTCGAAGGTTCGGGCTTGACCCGCTGCACCCACCGGGACGTGAGCTTTCACGGAGTCAAATCGACGTGGGAGCGCCTCGATGTCGTGCTGGAAGTCGTCGAGCAGTCACCGCGCGGCTTGGTGTACGCCTACGACTCCCGACTCGACCACACCGGGCACGCCGATGGATGTCAGTCGGACGCGTGGCACGAAACGCTCTTGTCGATCGACACCGACGTGGCCCAGCTGCGTGCAGAGCTGCCGGGCGACACGGTCCTCCTCGTCACCGCCGACCACGGAATGATCGACCTCCCCGAGGACGGCAGGTTCGACCTCGACACCGTTCCGGACCTGCGTGACGGCGTGGACCTTGTCGCTGGCGAGGCCCGGCTCCGGCACCTCTATGTCACGCCGGGAGCGACGGATGACGTCCTCGCCTGCTGGCGCGAAGTCCTGGCGGGCCGCGCCATCGTCGAGCCGCGGGAGGAGCTGACCGATTGGTTTGGGCCGGTCTCGGCCGAGGTTCGCGGCCGATTCGGCGATGTCATCGTTGCGTCGTTGGGCGACTTTGCCGTCTTCTCGTCGCTCGATTTCCCGCAGGAGTTCCAATTGCGCGGATTCCACGGCTCGGTCACCGAGGCGGAGCTCGCTATTCCGCTGCTCCTTTCGGCAGGATGACCGGGTGGCCGAGCTCGTCTTCTTCACCGGCACGATGGACTGCGGCAAGAGCACCCTTGCCCTGCAGACCGATCACACGCATCGGGCACACGGTCGGGTGGGTCGGCTGTTCACCTCGCATGACCGGGCGGGCGAGAGCATCCTGTCCAGCCGACTCGGCTTCGAGGTCCCGGCCGTCGAGGTCGACGCGGACCTGAACTTCTGGCACTTCGTCGTTGACGAGCTGACCCAGGGCAGCCAGATCGACTACCTCGTCTGCGACGAGGCACAGTTCTACACGCGTGACCAGGTGGACCAGCTCGCCCGCATCGTCGATGAGCTGTCTGTCGACGTGTTCGCGTTCGGGATCCTCACCGACTTCCGTACGAAGCTGTTCGCCGGATCTCAGCGCCTGGTGGAGCTCGCCGACCGCATCCACCGGCTTCAGGTCGAAGCCCTGTGCTGGTGCGGCGCGCGCGGCACCCATAACGCCCGCACCGAGAATGGCGAAATGGTGACCGAAGGCGATGTGATCGTCGTCGGTGAGATCGACGATCTTCCGGACGCCGCGTCCAGCCCGGGCGTTCCGCCCGTCATCGCGTACGAGGTGCTGTGCCGCCGCCACCATCGGCGCCGCATGACGGCGGCTGCCGCGCACACGGCCAAGCACTCGCCCGACGTCCTGCCCTTTGACTGACCGGGAGACTCGAAGCATGGAAACAGTCAGTGACCTGAAGTTGCCGCGCATTGGCATCGGCTGCAACGCCTTCGGCACGCGGGTCGACGGCGATCGCGTCGCTGAGATCGTCGATGCGGCGATCGAGCACGAGTCCGCCTTCTTCGACACCGCCGACGTCTATGGCTTCGGAGCCAGTGAGGAACTGCTCGGTGCGGCCATCCGCGGGCGTCGTGACGACGTCGTCATCGCCACCAAGTTCGGCATGGACGTCCAGGGAATCAACGGGCCCGACAACGGCCGGCGGGGGAGCGCGTCCTACGTGCGCGCCTCCGTCGACGCCAGTCTGCGACGCCTCGGTACCGACCGCATCGACCTCTACCAGTTCCACACGCCTGATCGTGAGACGCCGATCGACGAGACTCTTGACGCACTGAACGACCTGGTCGAAGCCGGCAAGGTGCGCGCGATCGGCTGCTCCAATCTCCGTGCCTGGGAGATCGTCGACGCTGACTGGCGGGCACGGTCGGCCGGTCTGGCACGTTTCGTCACCGCGCAGAACGAGTACTCCCTGTACAACCGATCGGCCGAGGAGGAGCTCCTGCCGGCGTGCGTCGCGCTGGACGTCGGAGTGCTGCCCTACTTTCCGCTGGCGTACGGCCTCCTCACGGGCAAGTACCGGCGTGGTGTGGCCGCGCCGGAAGGGTCGCGCCTGGCCGGGAAGGGCCAGGCCCAGCGGCTGGAGCGGGCGGACTGGGACCGCATCGACGCCTTGCAGAAGTTCGCCGACGAGCGCGGCCTGCCGCTTCTGAACGTCGCGCTCGGTGGCCTGGCAGCCCAACCCGCCGTCGCGTCCGTCATCGCGGGAGTCACCGGTCCCGAGCAAGTTGCCGCCAACATCGAAGCCGGCTCGTGGACCCCCACCGCCGACGAGCTCGCCGAGCTCAACGCCCTCAAACCCAAGCAACCCAACTACGTCACGTATGCGACCTGACGAGCCACGCATGCAAGCTGAAAGCTTGACGTCGGGCCGGGAAGCACCTCTCGGCGCTAGGCCGCTCGCAGCGGCGAAATTTTGGGACCCGGGGCTACCGCCGGCCCGACGTGACGTTCAGGGTAACCCCTCAGCCCAATCCATGGTCACGTTCAACCACAGCGGCGTGGCGTAACTGCGCGGCCATGTCGAGGAGCCGGGCAGCGCTGCGGACGTCGGAATCGTCCAGCTGGCCCCGTCCGACGCCGACAATGTGGGCGAACGCCGCGGCGCGGTCGAGTGTGACGTCGAAGTCGGCCCCGACGATTCCGCGCAACACGGTGTCGACCATGGCGATGACCTCGTCCGGTCCGGGTGGCTCGACGACGCCTGCAAGTACCTCGTGAACCGGCGCGTAAGCACGCCCCGCGGCGAACTCACGTGCGGCCTGGACCGGGTCTCCGTGGACCCAGGTGCGCAGGAGGTACAGCCGCCACAATGCGCCGGCCAACGTGTCGGAGCCAGCGTGAGACCACAGGTCGGCCAGAACACCCAGACCCTCGGTGTCGGCCAAGGCGACGACGCGGGCCACCATGCCCTCATCGACGGCGTCGCGCGGACCCCGGACCAGAAGCTCGGCCGTGCGGTGGCCGGCGGCAGCGAGCTCGGCCGGATCGACA
Organism: Aeromicrobium sp.; assembly: GCA_035250065.1. Lineage (GTDB taxonomy): Bacteria > Actinomycetota > Actinomycetes > Propionibacteriales > Nocardioidaceae > Aeromicrobium. The sequence continues at coordinate 6,393 of DATFFJ010000216.1, forward strand.
TCGTCGACCAGCGCGTCGAACGTCTGGGAACCCGGCATCGCCGGACGTCGGAACTCACTCACGGGATCACCGTACGTCCGGGGTGGGTGTCACGGGGCCGTCAGCGCGGCAGCGAGATGTTCGGCGGTCAACTCGACCTGCCACGGTCGGGCCCCGGCCGCGGCGAGCACGTCGGCCGTGGTGCTCGCCGAGATCCGCTCGGGCGGCTCCCAGGCCAGGGCACGTACGGCGGCCGGGCTGATCAGGTTCTCAGTCGGGAGGTCGTGTTCGGTGGCCAGTTTCGCGATGACCTCGCGGCATCGGCCGAGGCGGTCGGCTGCCGCGGGGTTCTTGTCGGTCCAGGTCCGCGGAGGGGGCAGGCCTTCGCGTGGGGCAGCGCCCGCGGGAAGATCGCGTTCCGGAAGGTCCAAGGCCGCTGTCACGGCGTCCATCCACTGCTCGATGAACCGGCGCGGGCCACGGTTGCGCATGATCCGCATGCTCTTCAGCTCGGCCAAGGACTGCGGCGGGTTGGCAGCGAGTTCGACGATGGACGCGTCGGGCAGGATGCGCCCCGGTGCCACATCGCGCTGCTGCGCGATGGCGTCGCGGGTCTCCCAGACGCCGCGAACGATGGCAAGCGCACGTCGTCCGCGGGCTCGGTGCATGCCCGACGTGCGGCGCCACGGCTCCTCGCGACGCGGTGGTCCGGTGAACGTCAGGAGGGCATCGAACTCCTGCTGCGCCCACTCGAGCTTGCCGGCGTCCCTGAGGTCATCGGCAAGGAGGTCGCGAAGCTCGCAGAGCACCTCGACGTCCAGTGCGGCGTACTCCAACCACGCTTCGGGGAGGGGACGTGTCGACCAATCGGCGGCGGAGTGCGCTTTCTCCATCGTCCGGCCGAAGTAGTGCTCGACCAGCGTGGCCAGGCCGACGCGGGGCAGGTTGAGCAGCCGTCCGGCGAGCTCGGTGTCGAACAGCGCGTGGGGCCGCAGCCCAACCTCGGCCAGGCAGACGAGATCCTGCGTTGCCGCATGCAGGATCCATTCGGTCGACCCGATGGCGTTCTGCAGTTCACTCAGGTCGTCGAAGAGGACCGGGTCGATGAGGGCGATGCCGGCACCCTCGCGTCGGACCTGGATCAGGTAGGCGCGCTGGGAGTACCGGTAACCCGACGCGCGCTCCGCGTCGATGGCCACCGGACCGGAGCCCTCGGTGATTGCCTGACAGTAGGCCCGGAGGGCCTCAGCGGATTCGATG
>DATFFJ010000217.1:0-7702 GCA_035250065.1 Aeromicrobium sp.
GTCGACGACGGCAAGCTCACACAAGACGACAAGGCGTCTGTCCTTAAGGCTTTTGACGCCGGCGTCCTGGGTGGTCCAGGAGGCCGAGGCCTCCGCTGACGCGGAGGATCGGTGGGCCGGTTTACCCGAGAACCGCCTGCCGGGCGGTGGGTTGTTCGAGCATCGAGGGGTCCGGCCCGGACAATCCACCGCCACGCCCGCTTCAGAGCCGGGCGAGCGCCGTCTCCGCAGCGTTGAATCCCCCCATGCCGTGCACGCCTGCTCCCGGCGGTGTCGCCGCCGAGCAGAGGTACACGCCCTCCACGCCGACTGTGTAGGGGTTGAGCGCCGGACGGGGCCGGAACGCGATCTGACGGAACGTGTTCGCGCCAGCGCAGATGTCACCACCGATGTAGTTGGCGTTGTACTCCGCCATCGCGGGCACGTTGCGCACATGCGTTTCGACGATGGTGTCGCGGAATCCCGGCGCGAAGCGCTCGATCTGTCCGATGACCGCCTCGGTTGCATCGCCGGGGTAGGCGTGCGGTACATGCGCGTAGCTCCAGATCGGATTGAGGCCGTCCGCCGAACGTGAAGGGTCGGCGAGGTACTGCTGGCCCACGAGCATGAACGGCTGGTCCGGCATGTCGCCGCGCGCCGTGGCTGCCTCGATCTCGACGATCTGCTCGGCGGTGCCGCCCACATGGACGGTGCCGGCTCGCCGAGCGTCTGCGTTGGTCCACGGGATGTCGCCCCGAATGGCGAAGTCGACCTTGTAGGCCGATGGCCCGTAGGTGTACCTGGTGAAGGCGCGACGAACGCGTGGCGGCAGGTGCTCGCCGACGATGCGCAGGAGACCCTCGGGTGCGGTGTCCAGCATGACGATGTCGGGGGCCGCGCCCGTGACATCTCGCAGCTGGTCGAGGCTCTCCACCGTCACGCCCGTCTTGACGACACCGCCCATTGACTCCAAGAGTCCAACCAACGACTGGGAGATCGCCTGGCTCCCGCCCCTGGCCACTGGCCATCCGGCCGCGTGGCCCACGGCTGCCATCATCAGGCCCACCGAGCCGCTGAGCGGCGTCGAGAGCTTGCCGAAGACGTGCGCGGCCACACCCATGTAGAGGGCGCGCGCAGGATCGTCCCTCCACCGCCGGACCGTCACAGTCGCGGGCATGAGCGCGTTGATCCCGAACTTCGTGAGCGTGATCGGATGCCTCGGCGCATGCAGCGGCGGCTGGAACACCTCGTCGATGAGGCCTTCGATGTTGCGGACCATGGGCTCGAACAGGCGACGCCACCTGCCGCCATCGCGGCCCAGAGACTCAACGGTGCGATCCATGTCACGCGAAAGCACGCCCGCACGTCCGTCATCAAGAGGGTGAACAAGGTCCAACTCGGGCCACAGCCATTCCAGGCCGAACTCCTGCAACGGGAGCGACTTCAAGAACGGCGAGATCACGCCGGTCGGATGGACCGCCGAGCAGTCGTCGTGCAGGACGCCGGGATGCCCGTATTCGGATGTCCGGGTCCCCCCACCCGGCCGGTCGCCGGACTCAAGGACGGTGACGGAGATCCCGGCTTGGGCCAGCCGGACGGCGGCAGACAAGCCATTCGGGCCACTCCCGACGACGACGGCGCTGGTCATGATCCAACCCTAGGCGCTGCCGTGAGGCCGACTTTGGGCCGCGATGCACCGAATTGCGGCTCACTTTGTACCTTTCGGCCCAGCCGCGGCCCAGGACGCCGCGAACAGGAGCACGCGCGAGAAGTAGTAGATCCAGACCAGCAGGATCAGGGCGATGCCGAACGCCTGGAACGCAGGCTGCTGGGCGGTCATGCCCAGGAGCAACGTCGACGCTTGCTTCAGCAGCTCGAACCCCACAGCGCCGACCAGAGCGCCAGACCAGAGCGCGCGACTGGCCAGCGTCGGTGCCGCCAGCAGCTTGAACATGGCGAAGAACAAGACGGTTCCGGTCGCCACCCCCGCGGCGACCAACAGAGCCGGCGTGACGAAGCCGAGGTCGTCGTCGACGCCGATGACGCCGCCAATGTGACTCAGCAGGCCGAGTAGTCCACCGGAGACGCCGACGCTCACCAGCAGGATCAGGCCGATCGCCATCAGTGCCACCGCGTCGCGGGCCCGGGTGGCGAGGAAGGCCACGACCTTCTGCCGTCCCAGCGCTGGGCCTCGGGAGGACTCGACGTCGAAGGTGGCGGCCAACGCGTCGCGCATCTCCGAGATCCAGCCAATCCCGGCGTACAGCATGGTGAGCACGCCGATGCCGGCCGCGGCGCCGGCCGCTTCCCGGATCCCCGCCAACGAGATCTGGTCCGGGTCATCGCCGACCATGCCGGGCAGGAGGGCCTGCAGTACGGCGTCCATGACCCGTTGTGCGCCGGGGAGGGAGTCCGCCACGAAGCCCACGGCTGCCAACGACAGCGCCAGCAGCGGAAACAGCGACAGAAACGCGAAGTAGGTGACCGCCGCCGCCAGGGTCGATCCGTTCCGCGCGGTGTAGTGCCGGTAAGCCCGGATCGGCTGGTCGAGCAGTGACCGCAACGCACGCATGAAGCCATGATTCCGCAGGCCACGCTTCATTCGTGGTCACCGAAGGTCTTTCACGCCAGACTGGAGCCCTGATGATCACCATGCCGCCGACCCAGTACGCCCGCTCCGGCGATCTCTCGATCGCCTACCAGGTCGTGGGTGAGGGGGCGATGGACCTCGTCCTCGTGCCGGGCTTCTACTCGCACGTGGAGATGGCTTGGGAGCACCCGGCCATGGTTCGCGTCATCGAGCGCCTCGCGTCCTTCGCCCGCCTCATCCTGTGGGACAAGCCCGGTTCCGGATTGTCGGACCCGGTTGACGAGCCCCGGACTCTGGAGGAGCGCATCGACGATGTGCGGGCGGTCATGGACGCCGCCGGCTCGACCAGGGCTGCTCTGTTGGGCGTCTCGGAAGGCGGGCCGATGTCGGTCCTCTTCGCAGCGACCCATCCGGAGCTGATCAGCTCGCTCGTCCTGTATGGAGCCATGGCGCGGTCGACGTGGGCTCCGGACTACCCATGGGCGACCCCCACGGAGGACCTCTTGCAATCCTCGCTCGAGATGACCCCCTACCTGCTGGACGGTGCGGGCATCGAGTTCCTTGCGCCGTCCTTGGCCGACGACCCGCAGGCTCGCGCCGGATTCGCCCGGATGCTGCGCTACTCCATGAGCCCAGCGCTGCTGCAGAAGTACTACCTGATGTTCCTCGACATCGACGTCCGACATGTCCTGCCGTCAGTCACGGTGCCCACCCTGGTCGTCCATCGACGAGGCGACATGACCGTCAATCGGCGCGGCGCCGAGTGGATGGCCGCACAGATTCCGGGTGCGAAGTACGTCGAACTTCCCGGAATCGATCACGCGCTCTTCGCCGGCGACACGGACGCTGTGCTCGACGAGGTCGAGGAGTTCGTCACCGGCTCCCGACGAGCCGTCGAGATCGACCGCGTCCTGGCCACCGTCATGTTCACCGACATCGTCGACTCCACCCAGCGCGCGTCCGCCATGGGCGACAAGGCGTGGCGCGACCTGCTGGACGCCCAGAACGACATCCTGCGCCGGGAGCTGAGCCGATTCCGTGGGCGGGAGATCAAGACGCTGGGCGATGGGATGCTCGCGACCTTCGACGGTCCCGCTCGAGCCATCCGGTGCGGCCTCGCCATGACGGAAGCTGTTCGGCCTCTGGGAATCGATGTTCGCGTCGGCCTGCACACCGGCGAGGTCGAACTCGTCGGTGATCCTGATCAGGGTGGCGATGTCGCCGGAATCGCCGTACACATCGCCGCCCGGGTGGGCGCGAAGGCGGGCACCGGCGAGGTCCTCGTCTCGGGCACGGTGAAGGATCTGGTCGCCGGATCCGGAATTGCGTTCGTTGATCGCGGGCAGCACGTGCTCAAGGGCATCCCGGACGAGTGGCGGTTGTTCGCCGTTGAGGCTTGAGTCGGCGGCATGTCACGTCGCCGCCGGAGCGCGTCCGCGCTACTCCTCGATGAGGCTGAGTGCCGCGACTGGGCAGGCATCCACTGCGGCCTGCACGAAGGACCGGTCCGAGTCCGGCGGGTTCTCGTTGATGACAACCACCGTGGCCGTGTCGTCGAGTTCGAAGTACTCATGGGACGTGGCTTCACACATGCCATGTCCTTCGCACACGTCGCGATCGGCGACGATTCGCAAACCCATCTCAGACCTCCTGCTTCGTCAGCGGTATGAAGTCGACTTTCTCACGTACACCGCAATCGGGGCAGCACCAATCGTCTGGAATGGTCGCCCAGGCGGTACCGGCAGGGAAGCCCTCAGACTCATCGCCGGTTTCCACGCTGTACGTGTAGCCGCACCCCGGGCAGCGGGCGGCCTCAACCGCGCCGGTGAAGTGCTGCACGGTCGGGTCAGTCGAAAGGTCGATCTCCGCGTGCTCTCGCATCGGCCACTTCTTGAGCAGCTTCTCCCGCTTCCGCGGTAACAGGTTCGCCAGCGCGAGGTCGCCCTCGTAGTGCTCGTAGACCCGCTTGTCCATGATGGCCCGGAACCAGAAAGGGAAGTAGCTCACGACGATCATGCCGGTGTAACCAGTCGGCAGAACCGGTGCTTCCCGGAAGTCACGCAGCGCTTGGTAGCGACGCGTCGGGTTGGCGTGATGGTCGCTGTGCCGCTGCAGGTGGTACAGCAGGACGTTGGTCGCGATGTTGTTCGAGTTCCAGCTGTGCGCCGGCGTCACCCGCTCGTACCGCTGCTTGTCCGGCGGGCCAACCATCTGCCGCAGCATGCCGTAGTGCTCGAGGTAGTTCACGATCTCCAGCATCGTGAATCCGACGATCGCCTGCAGGATCAGGTACGGCAGGATTTCCCAGCCGAGCCAGGCGATCAAGCCACCCCAGAGGACGACGGACATCAGCCAGGCGTTCAGGACGTGGTTGCCGATCCGGAAAGGATGCTGGCCCTTGCGCTGGTACCGGCTGGCTTCGAGGTGCCACGCGCTCTTCAGGGAGCCCCAGACCGTGCGCGGGATGAACTGGTAGAGGTTCTCACCCATTCGAGCCGACGCCGGATCCGGTGGGGTGGCCACGCGCACGTGATGACCGCGGTTGTGTTCGATGAAGAAGTGACCGTAGAAGCTCTGCGCAAGCGCGATCTTCGATGCCCACCGTTCGAACTCCTCACGCTTGTGCCCCAGCTCGTGAGCGGTGTTGATCGCGACGCCCCCGACGATGCCGACCGAATAGGCGAGCCCGATCTTGTCGATGATTGTCAGGCTGTCGCTGGTCGCCAGAAAGTACATCGCCAGGACGAACCCGGCGTACTGGATCGGGATGTACGCGTAGACCACCCATCGGTAGTACTTGTCCTTCTCCAGCGACTCGACGATCTCCTCCGGCGGGTTCGCATTGTCGTAGCCGGCGATCAGGTCGGTCAACGGAATGACTCCGTAGTAGAGGATCGGCAGCAGCCACAGCCACACCCCCATCCCGGTCGCGCCGTGCAGCGCCAATCCGGCCAGCGGGGCGACCGGGATGATCAGCCCCATCACCCACAGATACCGCTTCGAGTCGCGCCACGTGACCGGGACACCGGCCGTGCTCATGTACGTGCGTGCCATGACTTCCTCCTCAGACGTTGCACCTTCACCGTCGCAGCCAGGGCCGGCCGGGTCACCGGGCTGCGATCCCGAACCTGACCACTCCGCTTTGTGCGGAGAGTCCAAAAGCGTGCGTTCCAAGCGCGCCGTCGCGTAGGTTTGACCGTGGCGTGAGTCACAGACAGACGTGGTGGGAGAACAAGCCGTGATCGAACCGCAAGGGTTGCCGGGCGACGATTTCATCGAGGCTTGGCGCGCACTTTTCGCGAAGAATCGCGAGGCGATCATCGCCGAGCTCTACTCGTCGATCAGCAAGGAGGTCAGCGAGCTGGCGGACGACCCGCGGTTGGCGAGCCTGCTCGAAGCGACCGTCAGCGAGAACATCGTCTCGGTGATCAACTTCGCCGAAGGCGGTACGAGCATCGACGATCTCGACGCCACGTCGGGCACGCTGACGCACGCACGGACGCTCGCGCAACGGGACGTCCCACTGTCCTCACTGTTTCGTGCATACCACCTTGGCCACGCCATGTTCGTGCGCTTGGGCATTGACGTCATCGCCGGCCTCGATCCCGCACACCACCTGACCGTGACACAGCGGCTGTTGGCACGATCGGTCGACTACATCGACAAGGTCTGTGAGCAGGTCGGCCGAGCGTACGAGGCCGAGCGCGACCAATGGGTCGGCAACCGCGGCGGCATCCGCCAGTACTGGGTCGCCGAGGTGCTGTCCGAGCGCGCCCTCGACCTGACTGAAGCCGAAGCCGCTCTCGGCTACGGATTCGCCAGCACTCACGTGGCGGTGCAGGTGTGGGTTCCGGCGGACGTCGGCGCAGTCGAGGCCCGGACGGCGTTCGAAGCGGCACAGCGGTCGTTGACCAGCCTGCTCTCCCCGGTCAGCGCACCGCTACTCGTGCAGCGTGACGAACGCGAGATGCACGCCTGGTTTCCCCTCCGCAGTGCCGCAGCGATGCCGGCCACGGTGGACGCCCTGCAAAGCGCGCGCGAACTCCGGATCCAGATGGCCATCGGCCGCCCAGAGGCGGGCGTCGATGGATTCCGTCGGTCCAGCCGTCAGGCCAAGCGGGTGAAGGACATCATGCTGACCTCGGCGATGACGCTCCCGCCGGCCGTCACATACGACGATCTCGGCCCAGTCGCCCTGATGACCGCAGATCCCGACGCGTTGCGCCGATTCGTCTTCCGCGTCCTGGGCAAGCTGGCCAAGAACGGCGAACGCGAGGAGATGCTGCGCGACACCTTGCTCGTCTTCCTCGGTCACAACCGCAGCTACTCAGCCACAGCGCAGGCGATGACGCTCCACCGCAACTCCGTGCAATACCGCGTCCAGCGCGCGCTTGAGCTGTGCGAGCGCGACCTGAACGACGCCGACGTCGCGCTGGACGTCCACACCGCCCTGACCGCTGCGCACTGGCTGGGGCGGCCGGTGCTGGAATCCGTCTGAGCGCTACACGCCCCAGATGTACAGGCCGAGCGCCGCGAGCAGCAGCAGCGTACCCACGACCAACATCGTCAGGACCCCCGTGGCCAACTGCGATCCGCGGTACTCGCGCTCATCCTCAGACAGACGGCCGGGCAGCTTGGGATCGTCGATCAGGCCGTCGATCCGTCCGCGCAGGAAGAGGCCGAGCCCGAGTGTGAGGGCTCCCAGGACGGCGAACGCGTAGACGTAAACGAGGACGTCGGCATCGGTGAATCTCACGGGTTGGCCCCTTCCGGTGGTGGCTGCGTCGCGGGTGTCAGCGGCGGTGGTGCGTCGGGATCTGCCGGTCGGTACGCGTCGGCATAGTGAATGTCCGCCTCGCGGATGACCTTGGCCAACCAGTCAGTCCAGATGCGGACTTCCTGCTCCTGCTGGAGCTGCTTGCGGAACGCCGCCTTGACGTCGGCGTAGCGGGCCGGCTGTATGGGGGCCACCGCGGCCACGACGCCCACATTCCATCCGTGGCTGCCCTTCACGGGGCCGTAGACCTGGCCCTCCTGTACGCCGAACGCAGCCTTGGCCACCGGTGCCTCCAGCTGGGATGCGGCGAGATAACCGAGATCACCGCCGACCCTGCGCGTCGACTCATCGATGCT